>DASUVU010000354.1:0-5651 GCA_036378815.1 Agromyces sp.
ACCGAGGCGCGCAAGGTGCTCGGGTCGTTCCTGTTCACGGGCGACGACGTGCACAAGCCCGCCGGCGTGCTCTCGGGTGGCGAGAAGACCCGCCTGGCGCTCGCGACGATCGTGGTGTCGGGTGCGAACGTGCTCCTGCTCGACGAGCCGACGAACAACCTCGACCCGGCGAGCCGAGCCGAGATCCTCGACGCCCTCGCGCACTACGAAGGCTCAGTCGTGCTCGTCTCGCACGACCCCGGAGCCGTCCAGGCGCTGAACCCCGAGCGGGTGCTCATCATGCCCGACGGCACCGAAGACCACTGGAGCAACGACTACCAGGAGCTCATCGAGCTGGCGTGAGCTATTGCCGGTCGAGGATCTCGTCTTCGACGTCGGCGTCTCGACGCTCGCGGGGCGGCCTGCGCGGGGCGCGGGGCGACTTCGGCGCATCCGGAGCGGCGGATGCCTCCGCGAGCGCGTGACGTTCCTGGTTCGCCGCCCAGCCCAGCCCGACGAACCCGAGCAGGGCGAAGACGAACCACTGCAGGGCGTACGACAGGTGCGGACCCTCGTCGCGGACGGGCCGCGGTGCGGCCAGGGGCGGCTCATCGACGTCTGCGCCCGATTGCACGAGCACGCCGTAGGCGCCGGTGAAGCTGGGCTCGCCCACCCGTCCGGCGAGTTCGTCGAGGTCGATGGTGGCGAGCTCGTTCCCGGTCGATGTGCGCCCGGCGATCCGGCCCTCGCCGGCCTTCAGGCGAGCCTCGACCGTGACGCGACCCGACGGCGGGGGCTCGAACTCGCTGGGCCGCCCGTTCGAGGCCTGCGCGATCCATCCGCGGTCGACCATGAACACGCGGCCGTCGTCGAGGCGGAACGGCGTGATCACCTCGAAGCCCGAGCTGCCGCCGAACGGGCGGTTGCGCACCACGACCTCCTCGTCGACGAGGTACTCGCCCTCGACGGCCACGACCTGCCAGCGCTGGTCGATGTCGAACGCGTCGAGCTCGGGAAGCGCCTCGGTGACGGGAACCGCCTCGGCGTCATAGTTCGCGTCGATCCGCGCGACCTCCGCGCGCGCCTCGGCGCGCCGGTTCAACTGCCAGGTGCCGAGCGCGCAGCAGACGACGGCGAACAGCACGACGAGCGCCAGATAGCCCACCCAACGAGGCGAGCGGAGGAACGACCATTCCCTCATGCGTCACGCTCCGCCGCGGCATCCGTCGATGCATCGAAGGGGGCGACCCGAACGGGGAACGACCGCGCCTCGAGGAACCCGCGGAGGTAGTCGACGTGCTCATCGCATGCGAGCCAGGTCTTCCAGCGGTCGCCGGTGTGGATGCGCGGATTCTGCCAGTCGATGCGCCATGCGGCGGTCTCACGGCATTCGGCGCGCGAACAGACGTCGTGGGCGGCGACCGCCCCGATTCCACCGATCACGCGGCACCGCGCTCGTCGTCGTCGCGGGGCGGGGCCGATTCGGTGGTCGGATGATCGGCGGGGGTCGGGTCGCCGGCGGCCGCACCGTCGCCCTCCATCGTCGGGGTCTCACGGGCGGCCGACTCGTTCACCGGCACGATCCCGCCGGGACGAAGGACCTCGCTGGTCCTCGAGGTGCTCACGTTGGCCAGCACCACGGCGACGTACGGCAGGAACACCGCGCCGGCCGCGAAGATGACGAGCCACCATCCCTGCGCGAAGAGCATGGCGAAGATGCACAGGACGCGGATCGACATGGCGATCGTGTACTTGATCATGCGCGAACGCCGCTCCGCTTCGGGGGAGGGCGGCAGCGTGGTGATCGACTGCTGCTTCATGGTGATGGCCGTGGGTCGCGCGGCACTCCTCTACCCACAAGCCTACGACCGTCTGCGGGCATCGGATGCGCCTTTCACGAGCCTCTAAGCTGAGACGGGCCGATCGGCCACGAGCGTCCGCACACCCGAGGAACGGAGTCCATCATGACGACGAGCCGCACCGTCCTGGTGACCGGCGGGAACCGGGGCATCGGGTACGCCATCGCCCGCGAGTTCGTCGCCCAGGGCCATCGCGTCGCGGTCACCGCGCGGTCGGGCGAAGGCCCCGAGGGCGCGCTCACGGTGCGGGCCGACGTGACGGATGCCGCATCCGTCGACGAGGCGTTCGCCGAGGTCGAGGCGACCCTCGGCCCGGTCGAGGTCGTGGTGGCGAACGCCGGCATCACGCGCGACACGCTCCTACTCAGGATGAGCGAAGACGAGTTCACCAGCGTCATCGACACGAACCTGACCGGGGCGTTCCGTGTGGTCAAGCGCGCGTCGAAGGGCATGCTGAAGGCCCGCTTCGGCCGCATCGTGTTCATCTCCAGCGTGGTGGGCCTGTTCGGCTCAGCCGGACAGGTGAACTACTCGGCGTCGAAGGCCGGTCTCGTCGGCATGGCGCGGTCGCTCACGCGAGAACTCGGTGCGCGGAACATCACGGCCAACGTGGTGGCTCCCGGATTCATCGAGACGGACATGACCGGCGAGCTGCCCGAGGCGCAGCAGGCGGAGTACAAGAAGAGCATCCCGCTCGGTCGGTTCGCGGCGCCCGAGGAGGTCGCGAAGGTCGTCGCCTGGCTCGCCGGTGACGACGCAGGATACATCTCGGGCGCGGTGATCCCGGTCGACGGCGGCCTCGGCATGGGCCACTGACGGCGCTCAGCGATCGATTCGCACCACCGAATACTCGGTGTCGGGCGTCGGGGGCGTGTCGAAGCGCGCGTTCGGGAGATACAGGCTGCTGCCGAACTTCGCGACCGTGGTGGGAACCTGGAAGTCGGGATCGGTCACTTGGTCGACGAGCTCACCGCTCGTGCCCGCAGCGTCGAGGCGGACGACCGCCACCGTGTTGAGCACGTTCTGCACCACGTAGAGCGTCCGGCCGACCACGAGCAGTCCGTCGCCGCTGGCGAGCGAGGCGCCGTCGAGGTCGACCGCGGTCGCGACACCGGTCGCGGGATCGACGCGGAAGAGCGTTCCCGTGGCCGACTGGATCACGAGGAGCGCCTGGTGGTTCGGCGTCTCGGCGATTCCGTTCGCGTTGAAGCCCGGCATCTGCACCCAGTCGCCGGTGAGCGGCACCACCTCGACGTCGCCGGGGTCGGGAAGCGCGCCGCCCGGGCCGAGCGGCACCTTGTACAGCTGCGCCTGCGAGCTGTCGGTGAACCACGCGGCGTCACGCGTCACGATGACGTCGTTCACGAATGTCGGGTCGTCGGCGAAGTCGTACGTCTGCAGGATCTCACCCGTCGACGCGTCGACGACACGCCCGTCGCCGTTGGGGCCGCCCGCGATGAAGAGCCGGCCCTGGTTGTCGATCTTCATTCCGACCGAGGGCGTACCCGGCCCTTGGAGGGTCGTGATCTGCTCGCCCGTACGCACATCGAACACGTAGACATCGCCGTCGACCAGCGATCCCACATAGCCGGTGCCGCCCGGTCCGATGGCGATGCCCTCGGGTTGGAAGCCATCGGGGAGGGCGATCACGTCGGCGCGCTGGCCGGGTGGCGCCTGTGGTGCGGCAAGAGCCGCATGCGCTCCCGAAACGGCGAGGAGGGCACCCAGTGCGGCGGCGGACAATGTACGTGCGACGATGCGACCGGACATAGGGGTCATGCTACGACTGTCGCGGTCGGGCGGTCGGAGTTCCGACCGGACTCCCAGCCTCGTCTGCCCGGTCGGCGCGAAGGTCACCCGCGCAGGCCGAGCAGCGGCAGCACCACACTGAGATCCGGCGCGTCGATCGCTACATCCGCCCGAGCCCGCACCAGGGGCTTGGCGCAGAACGCGACCCCGAGCCGTGCCCGCGCCAGCATCTCGAGGTCGTTCGCTCCGTCGCCGACCGCGACGGTCTGTTCAGGTCGGATGCCTCCGGCCGACGCCCACTCGTCGAGCGCCGACGCCTTGGCGTGCGCATCGACGATGGGTCCGTCGACCCGACCGGTGAGGCGCCCGTCGACCACCTCGAGACGGTTGGCGCGGCAGAAGTCGAGGCCGAGCCGCACGGCGAGCGGATCCAGCAATTCGTGGAAGCCGCCCGAGACGACGCCAACCAGCCCGCCCGCCGCGTGCACGCCCGCGATGAGCTCCTGCACGCCGTCGGTCGGCGTCATGAGGGCTCGCGCGGTCTCGAACACCGAGACCTCGAGCCCGGCCAGCGTCGCGACGCGTTCGCGCAGGCTCTCGGCGAAGTCGAGCTCGCCACGCATGGCTCGCTCGGTCACGGCGGCGACCAGGGCGAGGCTGCCCGCGGCATCCGCGAGCAATTCGATCGCCTCCTCGCGGATGAGCGTGGAGTCGGCGTCGAGCACGACGAGCGGGCCGCGCGTGCGGCCGGACGCGGCATCCGTCACGCGGAGGCCCGGACCCGCGAACCCTTGCCGACGACGGTGATGCCGCTGTCGGTCACGCTGAAGCCGCGGCCGACGTCTTCGGCGCGGTCGACGCCGATGCGGGCGCCGGCCTCGACGACGACCTCCTTGTCGAGGATCGCGCGCTGCACGGTCGCTCCGGCATCGATGCGCGCGCGATCGAAGAGGATCGAGTCGGCGACGTGCGCGCCGGAGCCGACGATCGCCCACGGGCCGAGCACGCTGCGCTCCACGTGCGCACCCGAGATGACCGAGCCGAGCGACACGATCGAGTCGATCACCGTACCGAGCGATCCCCGCGCATCGCGAGTGAACTTCGCCGGCGGCGAGTTCAGCTGCTGGCTGAAGATCGGCCATTCCCGGTTGTAGAGGTTGAAGACCGGAAGCACCGAGATGAGGTCTTGGTGCGCCTCGAAGAACGAGTCGATGGTTCCGACGTCGCGCCAGTAGTACCGATCGCGGTCGGTGGACCCGGGAACCTCGTTCTGCTTCAGGTCGTAGACGCCCGCCGTGCCCTGCCCGACGAATGCCGGGATGATGTCGCCGCCCATGTCGTGGCTCGAGTCGGCTCGTTCGCCGTCGCGCAGCACCGCTTCGATCAGGGCGTCGGCGTCGAAGACGTAGTTGCCCATCGAGGCGAACACCTCGTGCGGGGACTCGGGAAGGCCCGTGGGGTTCTTCGGCTTCTCCAGGAACTGCTGGATGCGATTCGGATGCGCCGGGTCGACCTCGATGACCCCGAACTGGTCGGCCAGCGAGATCGGCTGCCGGATCGCCGCGACGGTCGCCGCCGAGCCGCTCTCGACGTGGGCGTCGACCATCTGGGCGAAGTCCATGCGGTACACGTGATCGGCACCGACCACGACGATGATGTCGGGACGTTCGTCGTAGATGAGGTTGAGGCTCTGCAGGATCGCGTCGGCCGACCCCGAGAACCAGCGCTTGCCGAGTCGCTGCTGCGCGGGAACCGACGCGACGTACGAGTTGAGCAGGCCGCTCAGCCGCCACGTCTGGGAGACATGGCGGTCGAGGCTGTGCGACTTGTACTGGGTGAGCACGACGATCTGGCGGAGCCCCGAGTTGAGCAGGTTCGACAGCGCGAAGTCGATGAGTCGGTACTGCCCGCCGAACGGCACCGCAGGTTTGGCCCTGTCTTCCGTCAGGGGCATGAGCCGCTTGCCCTCGCCACCGGCGAGGACGATAGCGAGAACGCGGGGGGAGGACGCCATGGCTCGACCTTAGGCCGCGCAGCGCCCGGATGCTGCGCAATGACGCCGCT
>DASUVU010000355.1:0-4834 GCA_036378815.1 Agromyces sp.
CGGAGCGGGTGGCGGGCTCACCTGCTTCTTCGTCGACGGCGTGCTGACCTACGAGTACAACCTCTTCCTGATCCAGCACACCACGATCGCGTCGGCCGAGCCGATCCCGGCCGGCGACGTCACGATCGAGATCGAGACGAGCTACGTGGAGCCGCGGCCGGGCGGACCGTTGCGGGTCGTGCTGCGGGTCGACGGAACGGAGGTCGGCTCGGGCACGGTGCCCGTCAGCGCGCCGCTCCTGTTCTCGGCGAACGACTGCCTCGACATCGGGCGGGCCTATGGCGGGGCGGTGTCGCGCCACTATGCCGACCGCATGCCGTTCGCATTCGACGGGCGCATTGATCGTGTGCACATCGCGTACGCGGCACCGCAGGGCGGCTGAGCAGGCCGGGGCGAGACAGTCAGACGCCTTCGTCAGCAGCCGGTCGCCGCGATGATCCGCGTCCCGTCGCGTCGGCCGCGTCGAAGCCGAGCGCGGCCAGCGCCTTCGGATCGAAGCCCTTGAAGGTCATCCACAGGCCGATCGAAAGCTCCCAGATGAAGATCGGGGCGAGCGCGATGGCCGCGAACACCGATTGGTCGTGAAGTCCGAACATCGTGGCGATCGCCGATGCCATGAGCAGCGGCGCTCCGATGAGTCCCAGCGTGGGGATCAACCGCGGTACGAGCCGCGAGCGGAACAGCACGTAGCCGAAGCACAGCGCGTTCAGCGCGGGGACGAATCCGGGTCCGAAGAGCGCCGTCTGGTCGCGGATCGCGATCAGCGTCTGGCCGACGGCGATCATGGCCGCATCGTCGGCGCCGTCGGCGGTTCCGGCTTGGCGCAGGCTCACGATCGACATGAGGGCGATCACGCCGATGATCATGACGGCCGCTTCGTAGCTCCGAGTCGTCACGAAGCCGAGTGACGCGGCCTCGCTCTGCCGCCGTACCACCGGGTACACCGCGACGGCGGTGCCGATCCCCGCGAGCGCGGTGAGCATCTCGAGCACCGCCCCGAAGATGATGCGCGTGTCGGCGCCGCCGCTGCCGACGATGTACGCGGGGTCGGTGAGCACAGGCTCGTACAGGAAGAACGCCGGAATCGAGAAGGCGAAGGTCAGCAGGTAGAACACGCCCGCGGCGAACGCCAGTCGTCTGGTCCTGGTCACGACGATGTCCTTTCGCGTGCGCAGTGCGGAGTGAGAGGCCCTCAGTCGAGCATCGTGACAGGCTCGGAGCGAGTCAAGGCAGTGGAGCGAATGAAGTGGAGCGAACGAAGAAGTGGAGCGAACGAAGAGGAGCCGGTCGATGAACGACATCCCATCGAAGAAGCCGACCGCCACGCCCGCGCAAGGGGCTCGCACGAAGACGCCCTCCTCCGTTAGCGTCCGGTCAGTGGAGGTGCACCGCCGATGCGCGAACTGTCGACACTCGACGAGCTCGTCGAACTCGTGCGCGCCGAGCCGGGTCTGCACGTGCGCTACTCGGAGGGGTTCGACGCCGACCGCGAGCGGGGCAGCATCGACACCGAGAGCGGCTTGGAGCTTCCCGGGCTCTCGGTGAATCCGCTGGGGGCCGAGACGTGGTGGACGCGCCCGCTCGAAGATTGGCTGGCGCGCCAGCTCTGCCAGTACAAGCACCTGCGTGAGGAGAACCCCGATCGCTACCCCTGGGTCCTCACCGGCAGGACCGTCGCTCGAGGGCCCGACTCCGAGCCGCTCCTCGCTGATGTCGAGCCGGTGGCTCGCATCTCCGACGCGCTGCTCGACGAAGCCGAGGCGCGGTACGAGCGCAACTTCGAGGCCCGCCGAGGACCCGAGGACTAGCGCGCGCGGCGACGCGACGTGGGTGTCAATCCCGCGACAGACTGCGACGGCTGTGGTTACGTTCGAATGGCAGAGTCGGCCGGGCGGCCGCTCGGAGAGGGATGCCTCGTGTCTCGTAATGTCCGCGCGATGAAGTGCTCACCCGACGCCGTCTTCGAAGTGCTCGCCGACGGTTGGCTGTATCCCGGTTGGGTCGTCGGAGCCTCGAGGATGCGCGATGTCGACGCAGCGTGGCCTGCGCCCGGAAGCGAACTGCATCACTCGGTGGGCGTCTGGCCGGCGCTGATCGACGACGACACCGTCAGTCTCGAGTGGAACCCGCCGCGACGCGCGGTCGTGCGCGCGAAGGGCTGGCCCATCGGCGAGGCGCGGGTCACGATCGATGTGCGATCCCACCGCGACGGATGCCTCGTCCGCATCCAGGAGGAACCGGTCGAGGGCCCCGGCAGCTGGATCCCGCAGTTCATCACCGACCCGATGCTGTACGTCCGCAACCGGGAGACGCTGCAACGCCTGGCATACCTGGCCGAGGGCCGCGAGCAGAACGGCGAGAGCTGATGGCCGTGGCGGTGGTCGTCGGCGGGTCGGCCGGCCTCGGTCGGGCCATCGTTCGTGAGCTGGCCGACGCCGGCTGGGATGTCGCGGTCATCGCCCGCGAGATCCGCCGTCTCGCAGCCACGGTCGCGGAGGTGCAGCAGCGCGGTCGGCGCGGCCTGTGGATCTCCACCGACGTGGCCGACGCGCGCGCGGTCGAGGACGCGGCGATCCGGATCGAGCGCGAACTCGGCCCGATCGAGCTCTGGGTGAACGGCCCGATCGGCGCGGTGCACGGCGAATTCCTCGACGTCGACCCCGCCGACTTCGAGCGCGTGACGGATGTCACGTACCACGGTCTCGTCAACGGCACGCGTGCCGCGCTCGCTCGCATGGTGCGGCGTGATCGCGGGCACGTCATCCAGATCTCGTCGGCCCTCGCGCATCGAGGAATCCCGTTGCTGTCGTCGTACTGCGCTGCGAAGGCCGCGGGCCGGATCTTCACCGAGTCGGTCACGACCGAACTGCTCCACCATCACAGCAAGGTGAAGATCTCGCAGATCGACATGCCCGCCCTGGACACGCCGTTCTACAGCTGGGCGAAGAGCCTGATGCCGTGGCGGGCTCGCCCGGTCCCCATCGTGTTCGAGCCCGAGACCGCCGCTCGCGTGGTGATGACGGTGGTGCGGCATCCACGTCGCCGAACCTGGGTGGGTGAACCGACCCTGGCCGCGATCATCGGCAACCGCCTCTCGGGGCGGACGCTCGACCGACTCGCCGCCACGTTCGGGTACCGCGCCCAGAAGGCCACCGGAGACCGCGAACCCGTGCTGCCGCCGAACCTCCAACGGCCGGTGACGGCAGATGTCGCCGCACGAGGCGCCTTCGGCGACAAGGCCGTCTCGTGGTCGCCGCAGGTGTGGGCGATCACCCATCGCCGCACCGTCTCCGTCACAGGCGCTGCCGTCGCGGCGGCGGCCGTGGGTGCCGCCACGCTGTGGAGGCGCCGTTGACGGATGCCGATGCCGTCGTGGTCGGCGCCGGGCCGAACGGCCTCGCGGCGGCGGTGACGCTCGCGCGCTCGGGGCTCCGGGTGCACGTCTTCGAGCGCAACGCGACGATCGGCGGCGGTGCCCGGACGGAGGAGCTCACGCTCCAGGGATTCCGGCACGACGTCTGCTCGGCGGTGCATCCCATGGCGCTCGCGTCGCGCTTCTTCCGCGAGTTCCAGCTCGCGCGCCGAGTGGAGCTGCGTCAGCCGCCCGTCTCGTTCGGGCATCCCCTCGACGGAGGACGGGCGGGAATCGCCTACCTCGACCTCGACCGCACCGCTGAGGGACTCGGCCGCGACGGGCCCGCATACCGCCGGCTCATGGCACCGCTCGTCGCACGTGCCGATGGGGTCGCCGACTTCACCGGCAGCAACCTGCTCGGCCTACCTGCCGACCCTGTTGCGGCGGCCTGGTTCGCACTCCGCTCGCTCGAACAGGGCTCGCCGCTGTGGAACACCCGATTCGCCGACGACGTCGTGCCGGCGATGCTCACCGGCGTCGCCGCGCACACCATCCTCCCCATGCCGGGCCTTGCGCCCGCCGGCGCGGGCCTCGCACTCGGGGCGTACGCGCACGCGCGCGGATGGCCGATCCCGGTCGGCGGCAGCCAGGCGATCGTCGACGCACTGGCCGACGACCTGCGCGCGCACGGCGGCACCATCACCACGGATGCCGAGATCACCGACCTCGACGAGCTCCCGCCCGCTCGCGCGGTGCTCCTCGACGTCGCACCGCGTGCGCTGATCGGCATGGCCGGTGAACGGATGCCGCGGCGATACGCTCGCGCGTTGAAGCGGTTCCGCTACGGCAACGGGGTCGCGAAGGTCGACTTCGCGCTCGCGGGCCCGGTGCCCTGGTCGAACGCCGAGCTGCACTCGGCCGGCACCGTGCACGTCGGCGGAAGCCGGGCGGAGATAGCCCGGGCCGAACGCGACGTCGCGCAGGGCCGCCACTCGACGTCGCCGTACGTGCTCGCGTCGCAGCCGTCGATCGTCGACGACTCGCGCGCCCCTGCCGGCCGCCACGTGCTCTGGACGTACACGCACGTGCCGCGCGGGTCGGCCGTCGACCAACGCGAGGCGGTCACGCGCCAGATCGAGCGATTCGCTCCCGGCTTCCGCGACCTCATCCTCGCCGCATCGAGCCGAACCGCCCTCGACGTCGAGCGCTACGACCCCAACTACGTGCTGGGCGACATCGCCGCGGGCGCACCGTCGCTCAGGCAACTCGTGCGCCGACCCGTGATCTCGATCGATCCGTGGCGCACGCCCCTACGCGGCGTCTACCTCGCGTCCTCGTCGACGCCGCCGGGGCCCGGCGTCACGGGCCTCAACGGGTGGTATGCGGCGCTCAGCGCCCTCCGGCACGAGTTCGGCACCCGTGCGCTCCCGAACCTCGCGTTCGATTGACGGATGCCTCGGGGCCGAGGGTTGGCGCGGC
>DASUVU010000356.1:0-3638 GCA_036378815.1 Agromyces sp.
GCGCGCACTTCCGCATCGATGATCCGCATGTCCCGGAGGCAGGCCGAGTGGCGCCTGCCGCCCGCCGGCTCGCACTCGAGGAGGCCGCCTGATGACTCACACCCGCGAGATCGACCGCATCGTCGCCGCCGCCCTCGACGAGGACGCGCCCTGGGGGGACCTCACCTCCGAGGTGCTCATCCCGACGGACGCGACCGCGACCGCCGAGCTCGTCGCCCGCGAGCCCGGCGTCCTCAGCGGGGTCGAGGTGTTCGCGGCGGCGTTCCGCCTCACCGACCCGCGCATCGTCGTCGAGCGCCGCGCCGCCGACGGCGACCCGTTCGAGGCGGGCGCCGTGCTCGCCAGCGTGCACGGGCCGGCTCGCGGCATCCTGACCGCCGAGCGGGTGGCACTGAACCTCGTGCAGCGCATGTCGGGCGTCGCCGCGCTCACGGCGAGGTACGTGGCCGCCGTCGACGGCACGCGCGCGCGCATCGTCGACACGCGCAAGACCACGCCGGGCCTGCGGAGCCTCGAACGCCAGGCCGTGCGCGACGGCGGCGGGCACAACCACCGTCGATCCCTCTCCGACGCCGTCATGGCGAAGGACAACCACCTCGCCGTGCTCACCGCGGGTGGCCGCGATCTCGCCGAGGCGCTGCGCCAGGCGCGCGAGCGGATGCCGCACACGGCCCATCTCGAGGTCGAGGTCGACCGGCTCGACCAAGTCGACGCCGTCCTCGCCGGCGGAGCCGACACCGTCATGCTCGACAACTTCAGCGTCGCGGACCTTCGCGTGGGCGTGGAGCGCATCGCGGGTCGGGCCGTGGTGGAGGCATCCGGCGGCGTCTCGCTCGACACCGTCGGTGCGATCGCGTCGACCGGCGTCGACGTCATCTCGGTCGGGGCGCTCACGCACTCCGCCCGCGCGCTCGACCTCGGCCTCGACGTCGTGATCGAGGCGGCCACCCCCCGCGAGGCGGCCAGTGCCGCGGCCACGCCGGCGACGGAACAGGTGACGCCGTGATCTTCCTCGACCACGCCGCGACCACGCCGGTGCGCCGAGAGTCGCTCGAGGCGATGTGGCCGTTCCTGACCGGCGCGTTCGGCAACCCGTCGAGTCACCATGGCCTCGGCTCCGTTGCCGCCCGAGCCCTCGACGAGGCACGCGCCCAGGTCGCCGCAGTGGTCGGATGCCGCGTCGGCGACGTGGTCTTCACGAGCGGCGGCACCGAGGCCGACAACCTCGCCGTCAAGGGCATCGCGCTGGCCGACCCGCGCGGGCGGCACGTCATCGTCTCCCCGATCGAGCACGAGGCGGTGCTCGAGTCGGCGCGCCACCTCGCCCGCGTACACGGCTTCGAGGTCGACGAGGTGCCCGTCGACGGGCACGGCGTGGTGCACCCCGAGGCGCTCGCCCGCGTCATCCGACCCGACACGACCCTCGTCTCCGTGCAGCTGGCGAACAACGAGGTCGGCACGGTGCAGCCCGTCGCCCAGCTGGCGCGAGTCGCCCACGAGGTCCGCGCGATCATGCACACGGATGCGGTGCAGGCCGCCGGGTGGCTGCCGATCGGCATCGACGGGCTCGGCGTCGATGCGCTGTCGCTCGCGGGCCACAAGGTCGGCGCCCCCAAGGGCACGGGCGCGCTCATCGTGCGCGGACGCGTCCCGCTCGAGCCCGTGCTGCATGGCGGCGGACAGGAACGCGGTCGCCGCTCGGGCACCGAGAACGTGGCGGGGGCCGTCGCGTTCGCGACCGCGCTTCGGCTCGCCGAGCAGGAACGAGCGGATGCCGCGGCCCGCGTCGAGGGCCTGGGCGCGATCCTCGCGGCCCGCGTCCGCGCCGACGTGCCGGGCGCCGTACTGACCGGCGACCCCGTCCGGCGCCTGCCGGGTACCGTGTCGTTCGTCTTCCCCGGCACGAGTGGAGAGGCCGTGCTGCTCGAACTCGAGCGCGAGGGAGTCATCTGCTCGAGCGGTTCGGCCTGCGCCGCCGGCAGCGACGAGCCGTCGCACGTGCTCACCGCGATGGGAGTGCCGGCCGAGATCGCTCAGACGGCGGTGCGATTCACCCTCGGCGCAGAGACGACCCCCGACGAGATCACGGATGCCGCGGCATCCGTCGCCCGAGCAGTGTCGGTGGTCCGCGGTATCGTCACCGCATGACCGATCCCACCATCCCAGTCGACGACGAGGAGCCCGGCGCGCAGACGCCGCACGCTCGCATCCGCTGAGCCGGCGTGCGATCGCGACCGTCGCGACGAGACACGCTTTCATGCATTCCGATCCATCTCGCCATCTGGGAATAGCGCGTCATCGCACGCGGGTTGACCCAACCATCGACCGACCGAACCACTCCACTGATCGAAGGCGTCCGACGCCTTCTCCGGCTTCCGGCGCCGACGTGCGCCGATCCCGATTGGACTGAAGCTTGACCGAACGCGCCATTTCCGACCTCGATGACGCCGTCGCGCCACCGCACGGCGATGCGTCCGTCTCCGCTGTTCCGCACGAGCACAGCGACGTCGAGGCCTTGCACGGTGCCCGCAACAACCGGGTGATCTGGCTCCTCCTTTCTGCCACCTTCGTCGTCTTCCTCAACGAGACGATCATGGGCGTCGCGATCCCCCACCTCGTCGACGACCTCGACATCACGCTCTCAGCGGCCCAGTGGCTGACCACGGCATTCATGCTCACCATGGCCGTGGTGATCCCCATCACCGGTTTCCTGCTGCAGCGCTTCGCGACCCGCCCGATGTTCATCACGGCCATGAGCCTGTTCTCGGCCGGCACGCTCATCGCCGCCCTCGCGCCCGGGTTCGAGGTGCTGCTGCTCGCCCGGGTGGTGCAGGCCACGGGCACCGCGATCATGATGCCGTTGCTCATGACGACGCTGATGACGCTCGTCGCCCCGTCCGACCGCGGTCGCCTCATGGGTCGCGTGTCGATCGTCATGTCGGTCGCGCCCGCGATCGGGCCGACGATCTCGGGCCTGATCCTGAACTACCTCACCTGGCGGTACATGTTCTGGCTCGTGCTGCCGTTCGCGCTCGTGATGCTCGTCATCGGCATCCGTCGCATCGAGAACGTCAGCGAGACGCGGGTGATCCCGATCGACGTGTTCTCGATCGTGCTGTCGGCCTTCGGCTTCGGCGGGCTCGTCTACGGCCTGAGCCTCGTCGGCGGAGTCGTGAGCGGCACCGACACGGGCTCGACGGCGCAGATGTGGATCGCGCTCGCCGTCGGCGCCGTCGGCATCGTCTCGTTCATCGTCCGGCAGCTGTTCCTGCAACGTCGCGACCGCGCCCTGCTCGACCTGCGCACGTTCCTGACGCGCAACTTCGCGATCTCAGTAGGTCTCATGGTCGTGATGATGGCCGCCCTGTTCGGCACCATCATCCTGCTGCCCGTCTACATGCAAGACGTGCTGCACCTCGAGCCGCTGTACACCGGCCTGCTGCTGCTTCCGGGCGGCCTCATCATGGGCCTGCTCGGGCCCACCGTGGGGCGACTCTACGACCGCGTCGGACCGACACCCCTGCTGGTACCCGGCTCGATCGTCGTGAGCGGCGTGCTCTGGTCGCTGACGCTCGTGAATGAGAACACGTCCCCGTGGATGGTGCTCGCGGCCCACATGGCGCTGTCGACCGGCCTCG
>DASUVU010000357.1:0-6787 GCA_036378815.1 Agromyces sp.
GAATGTCGAGCCGTGCTGGCCTTTGGTGAAGAGCGACGACGTGTGCTCGAACGTGATGAGTCCGCCGATCGGGAATCCGCCGCCGATGCCCTTCGCGACGGTGATCGCGTCGGGAGTGATTCCGGCGTGCTGGAACCCGAACCACTCGCCCGTGCGACCGGCTCCGGTCTGGATCTCATCGACGATGAGCAGGGCGCCGTGCCGCCGCGTCAGCCGGCGTGCCGTCTCGAGGAACCCGTCGGGCAGCTCGACCACCCCCGCCTCGCCCTGGACCGGCTCCACGAAGAGGGCGGCGACGGAGTCGTCGACGGCCGCCTCGAGCCCGGCGATCGTGGCCGGGATGTGCTCGACGCCGCCCGGAAGCGGCTCGAACGGCTCACGCAGCGGCGGCTTGCCGGTGAGCGCGAGCGAACCCATCGTGCGGCCGTGGAAGCCGTCGACGAGAGCCAGCACGCGCGTGCGTGCCCCGCCCGAGTTGTTGAGGCGCGCGAGCTTGAACGCGGCCTCGTTCGCCTCGGCACCCGAGTTGCCGAACCAGGCCCGACCGTGCTCTCCGGCGCCGGCGAGTCGGGTGAGGCGCTCCGCGAGCTCCAGCGCCGGCTCCGTGATGAAGTAGTTCGAGACATGCGCCAGCCGAGCCGCCTGGGTCGACACGGCTTCGACGAAGACCGGATGACCATGGCCCAGCGAGTTCACCGCGATGCCCGCGAGGAAGTCGAGGTACTCGTGATCGGAGTCGTCCCACACACGCACGCCCTCGCCCCGCACGAGCTTGGCGAGCGGCGGAGCCATCGAGCGCATCATGCGCTGATCGAACCGATCCTGCCATTCGGTCATGCCGGCACCACCTCCGTGCCGATGCCCGACCGGGTGAACACCTCGAGGAGGATCGAGTGCGGGATCCGGCCGTCGATGATGGCGGCCTTCGCGACCCCGCCCTCGACTGCCTCGAGGCACGCCCTCATCTTGGGGATCATCCCCGACTCCAGGTGCGGGAGGAGCTGGAGCAGCTCGGCGACCCCGATCACGGACACGAGGGATTCGCGGTTCGGCCAGTCGCGATAGAGCCCCGCGACATCCGTCAGGATCACCAACTTGGCGGCACCGAGCGCGATGGCCAGCGATGCGGCGGCCGAATCGGCGTTCACGTTGAGCGATTGCCCCGGCGCGTCGCCGTCGGGCGCGATCGACGAGATGACGGGGATGCGGCCGGCGTCGAGCTGTGCATGCACGGCCGCCGGGTCCACCGAGACGACGTCGCCGACGAGCCCGAGGTCGACCTCGACGCCGTCGACGACCGCACCCCGGCGACGCCCGGTGAACAGGCCGGCGTCCTCGCCGGAGAGGCCGGCGGCGAGCGGCCCGTGCTGGTTGATGAGCGACACGAGCTCGCGGTTGACCTGCCCCGAGAGCACCATCCGCACGACGTCCATGGCCTCGGGCGTCGTCACGCGGTAGCCGCCCCGGAACTCGCTCTCGATGCCGAGCCGGGCGAGCATCGCCGAGATCTGCGGACCCCCGCCGTGCACGACGACGGGCTTGATGCCGGCGTAACGGAGGTACACCATGTCCTCCGCGAATGCGCGCTGCAACTCGGGGCTCACCATGGCGTTGCCGCCGAACTTCACCACGATCGTCTCGCCGTGGAACCGCTTCAGCCACGGCAGCGAGTCGATCAGCACCTGCGCCTTGACGGCGGCCTGATCGGTCCCTGAGCTCGTCGAAGGATCGCTCATCTCAGCTCGAGTACGCGCTGTTCTCATGCACGTAGTCATGCGTGAGGTCATTGGTGAGAATGGTGGCGGATGCCTCGCCGGAGTGCAGCTCGACGCGAACGTGCGTCGCCCGCGGTGTCAGGTCGACCTGCTCGCGTGGCGCGTCGGGCGTCCCGGCGTGGCACACCCGGACGCCGTTCATCGTGACGTCGACGAGGTACGGATCGAACGGGGCCTTCGTCGTGCCGATCGCAGCGAGCACCCGCCCCCAGTTGGGATCGTTGCCGAAGATGGCCGCCTTGAAGAGGTTGTTGCGCGCAACCGCACGACCGACCTCGACGGCGTCGTCCTCGGTGACGGCGCCGAGCACCTCGATCGAGATGTCGTGGCTGGCGCCCTCGGCGTCACCCTGCAGCAACCGGGCCAGCTGATCGCATGCGCGCACGAGCGCCGCGGTGAAGGATTCGAGCGACGGAGAGATGCCGGACGCGCCGCTCGCCATCAGGGTGACCTGGTCGTTCGTCGACATGCAGCCGTCGGAGTCGAGGCGGTCGAACGTCACGCGCGTGGCGGCGCGAAGCGCCGCGTCGAGATCGGTGGCCGGCAGCGCCGCGTCGGTGGTCAGCACGACGAGCATCGTGGCGAGGCCCGGCGCGAGCATGCCCGCACCCTTGGCCATGCCGCCGATGCGCCATCCGTCGCCCTCGACGATGACCGTCTTCGGCATCGTGTCGGTGGTCATGATGGCCCGTGCCGCATCATCGGCACCGCCGCCGTCGGCGCTCAGGCGGGCGACCGCCGACAGCACGCCCTCCTCGACGACCTCGCCGTCGAGCTGCTCGCCGATGAGTCCGGTCGAGCAGACGAGCACGTCGCCCGAAGAGACTCCGAGCGCCGATGCGGCCGCTTCGGCGGTGCCATGCGTGACCTGGAAACCCTCGGCCCCCGTGAAGCAGTTGGCGCCGCCCGAGTTCAACACGATCGCGGCGACCTGGCCGTCGGCGATGACCTGCTCCGACCAGAGGACGGGGTTGGCCTTGGCCCGGTTCGACGTGAACACCGCGGCGGCCGACTGCAGCGGGCCGCGATTGACGACGACCGCGAGGTCGAGGGCGCCCGAGCGCTTGATGCCCGCGGCGATGCCGGCGGCCTCGAACCCGCTCGGTGCGGTGACGGTCACGGGGCGACCCCGTTCACGGGCAGGCCGGTCGCCTCGGCGATGCCGAGTGCGATGTTCGCCGACTGGATGGCGGCGCCGGCGGTGCCCTTCACGAGGTTGTCGACGGCGGTCACCACGACCACGCGGCCCGCCGCCTCATCGACCGCGAGCCCCATGAGCGCGGTATTGGCACCGAGCACGTCGGCCGTGCGAGGGAACTGGCCCTCGGGAAGGACCTGCACGAAGCGTTCGCCGGCGTATGCGTCCTCCCAGGCGGCACGGACCGCCGCGGCATCCGTGCCCGCAACGATCCTCGCCGTGGAGGTCGCGAGGATTCCCCGCGACATCGGAACGAGCAGGGGCGTGAACGAGATGGTGGGATCGGCGGCCCCGGCCCAGCGCAGCGCCTGCATGATCTCGGGGATGTGCCGGTGCACTCCCCCGATCGAGTAGGGGTTCGCCGAGCCCAGGATCTCGCTGGCGAGCAGGTGCGCCTTCAGGCTCCTGCCACCTCCCGACGGGCCGACGGCGAGCACCGACACGAGGTCGCGGTCTTCGATCACGCCGGCGCGGATGCCGGGCGCGAGCGACAGGGAGACGGTGGACGCGTTGCATCCTGGCGCCGCGATCCGCCGCGATCGGGTGAGGCGATCGCGCTGCGTTCCCGACATGCGAGGCAGCTCGGGAACGCCGTAGCTCCATGCACCATGATGGTCGCCGCCGTAGAACGCCGCCCAGTCCTCGCCCTGCTCGAGGCGGTGATCCGCCCCGCAGTCGACCACGAGCGTCTCGTCGGAGAGTTCCGCCGCGATGGCCCCGGATGCCCCGTGCGGGAGCGCGAGGAACACGACATCGTGGCCGGCGAGGGTCTCTGCGCTCGTCTCCTTCAGCGTGAGGTGCGTGTAGGTGCGCAGGTGCGGCTGCACCGCGACGAGCGGTTGGCCCGCGTTCGAGTGCGCCGTGACCGTGCGCACGTCGAAGTCGGGATGGTCGGCGAGCAGGCGCAGGATCTCGCCACCGGCATAGCCGGACGCGCCGGAAACGGCGACGGAGTACGTCATGGATCCACCTTAGAGTCTGTGCGATCGGGGCGAATGTTCCGGCGACGCCCCGCGACAGGCCCGTCTAGGCCGCTGCAGGGGTCGCCGAGATTCGGCGCGCACCGCGACGTCGCTCGCCCGACTCGACGACACGCGCGTGGCGTGCGGAGGCGGCGAACCGAACGGTGGACATGCGATCGACCATATCGGCGGCGCCGGATGACGCAAAATCGGCGATCCCGGTCGGGTCGCCGGTCATGGCCGTCGAGCACGTCCCGCCCCCGCTGGGTGAGTGCGCAGTCGATCGGATGCCTCGGGATACGGCCTAGGCTCGGATGCACCGTCGGAGGAGGATCCCATGGCCCTGCGCGTGCTGTTCATCGGAGGCAACGGCATCATCAGCTCGTCGGCGAGCGCACGCGCCGTGGAGCGCGGCGATGACCTCACGCTGCTGAACCGCGGCCGCAGCACCACGCGCCCACCCATCGAGGGTGCGCGACAACTCCTCGGCGATGCGGACGATGCGGCATCGATCGCGGCGGCAGTCGGCGACCAGACGTTCGACGTCGTGGCGAACTTCCGCGCATTCTCGCCCGAGCAGGTGGCCGCCGACATCGAGTTCTTCGAGGGCCGGTGCGGCCAGTACGTGTTCATCTCGTCGGCGTCCGCCTACCAGAAGCCGGTCATGACCCTGCCGATCACCGAGTCGACGCCGCTGCGCAACCCCTACTGGCGATACTCGCGCGACAAGATCGCTGGAGAGGACCTGCTCGTCGCCGCGTATCGGGAGCGAGGCTTCCCGGCGACCATCGTTCGCCCGTCGCACACGTACGACGCCACGATCGTGCCGATCCTCGGCGGCTGGACCGCCATCGATCGCATGCGACGCGGACTCCCCGTCGTCGTGCACGGCGATGGGACGAGCCTCTGGACGCTCACGCACACCAGCGACTTCGCCGTGGCATTCACCGGCCTGCTCGGCAACGATCGTGCGATCGGCGAGGCATACCAGATCACCTCCGACGAGGTGCTCACCTGGAACCACATCACGGCACTCCTGGCGCGCGCCGCGGGAGTCGAACTGCGCACGGTGCACGTGGCGAGCGAGGCGATCGCACGCGAAATGCCCGAGGAGGGCGCGGGGTTGCTCGGAGACAAGGCGCACTCGGTCATCTTCGACAACCGCAAGATCAAGGCGCTCGTGCCGGAGTACCGCGCGACCACCCCGTTCTGGCGCGGCGCCCAGCAGATCGTCGAATGGCATGACGAAGTTTCGTCGCGACGGCACGTCGACCCCGAACTCGACGCGGCATTCGACCGCCTGGTCGCGCGCTTCGGCGCCTGAGGCGCAGTGATCGAGGAGGCCCCGCGCGGCGCCACACGCCGCAAGGCCCGGCGCCGCTCTACTCGCGGACCTTCGCCCCGAATCGCTCGGCGGCCGCCGCGGCACCCGCGAGCTTCGCCTCGCTGGCCTCGGCCGCGGTCAGCGTACGGTCGGGCGCGCGGAATCGCAACGCGAACGTGAGGCTCTTGGTGCCCTCGGGAACACCCGCTCCCCGATAGTCGTCGACGAGGTGCAGGTGCTCGAGGAGCTCGCCCGCTCCCTCGCGCACGGCGGCAGCCACCTCGGCCGCCGGCGTACCGGCGTCGACCACCAGCGAGACATCCTGCGTCGCGGCGGGCAGCGTGCCGATCTGCGCCGCCTCGACGCCCGGCTCGGTGAGGTCGATCATCGCGTCGAGGTCCAATTCGGCGACCGCGACGACCCGCGGCAGATCGGCCTCGTCGGCGAGCGCGGGCAGGAGCTCGCCCGCGTAGCCGACGGTCCGGCCGTCGACCCGCAGTTCCGCGGTTCGGCCGGGGTGCAGCGCCTGGTGCGACCCCTGCACGATGTCGATCTCGGCACCCACCGCGAGCGCGACCTGCCGAACGGCATCGAGGGCGTCGACGATGCCCGCGGGGATCGCCGGTTGCCCGGGCTGCTTCGTCACGACATCGCCGGTGATCAGGATGCCCACGTGCCGTGGCTGCGGCGGGATGGCGGACTGCAGCGTCTCGAGATCATCGTCGCTCGGCTTCGCGTCACCCACCGGGAGGAACGACGTGCCGTACGTGCGGTCCAGCTCGGGAAGGAAGACGAGGCCCTGTTCGAAGATCGCGATGTCGGTGAGCCCCCGCGAGAGGTTGCGCTTCGCCGCTGCCATGAGCCCGGGCAGGAGCGACCGTCGCAGCAGTGCCGTGTTCGCGTCGAGGGCGTTCGCGAGCCGAACGGATGCCACGGGGCTGCCGTCGACGCTCCCGAAGACGGTGTTCTCGTCCTCGGTCGCGAAGGGGAACGTGAGCACCTCCGTGGAACCGGCCGCCGCGAGCGTGTCGGCGACCCGGCGCCGGATGCGCTGCGACCGGGTGAGCCCGCGCCCTGGAGGCGCGACCGGCAGCACGGAGGGGATGCGGTGATACCCGGCGAGCCTCGCGACCTCTTCTGCGAGCTCTGCCTTGCCGGTGAGGTCGGGACGCCACGACGGGGGCACCACGTCGAATCCGTCGGCGGTCTCGGTGACCACCCCGCCAACCTCCGCGAGCGCGTCGTGCACTTCGACGTCGGTGTACTCGACGCCGATCAGCGCCGAGACGAAGCCGCGAGGGAGGTGGATCGCCTCGCGCGCCGGCTCCGCGTGGATGAACGAACCGCCGGCGTCGGCGGTGCCGCCCGCGAGGTCGACCATGAGCTGGGCGACGCGCGTTGCCGCCGGCCCGGCGATCTGGGGGTCGACGCCGCGTTCGTACCGACGCGACGCCTCGCTCGGCAGCTTGTGGCGACGGGCGGTGCGCGCGATCGACACGGGATCGAAGTTCGCCGCCTCGATCAGCAC
>DASUVU010000358.1:0-3806 GCA_036378815.1 Agromyces sp.
GGCCGCGGCGATGCGATGCGCGAGCCCGTGCTCGCCGACCACGGGGCGCATGCGCATGCCGTAGACGACGTTGCGCACGCCGAGCAGCGCCGCGGCGGCGATGGCCGACCCGCCGGCGGCCAGGCCACCGGCGCCGACGACGCCGACCAGGGCGAACTGCGACCCCCCGGTGAACATCACGAGGCTGAGGAAGCAGGTCTGCCACACGTCCAGCCCCGAGGCGACCGAGAGCGCGCCGAACGAGATGCCGTACGCGGCCGTCGCCAACCCGACCGCGATGCCGTCCCGTCGGGCGGCGCGGACCGCGGTGCGCTCGGTCTCCGCGTCGTCAGCGACCGCGGCAGTGTCGGGGGACGCGACCGGTTCGGCGGCCACGGCGTCGGGCTCGACGGCGTCCTCGGCCACGGGCCGCCTCCTCGGTCGTCGATCGCGGGATGCGAATGGAAGAACCCCGGCCTCATCGAGGACCGGGGTTCGAAGCTCCCCCACTTGGACTCGAACCAAGAACCTATCGGTTAACAGCCGATTGCTCTGCCAATTGAGCTATGGAGGATCGCTTGTTCAGCAGAGATACTCTAGCAAAGCCCCGCGCGGAACTCCCAATCGACGCCGCCGCCCGGCGCGAGTCAGATCGACGGGCCCTCCTCGAGGTCGTCGATCACCGCGTGCCCGTCATCGAGGGCGCCTGCGAGGGCCATGACATACGGATGCCGCGGGTCCTCGAAGACCTCATCGATCGTGCCGAGCGCCGCCAACTCGCCGCGGTCGAGCACGGCGATGCGGTCGGCCGTGCGACGCAGCACGGGCAGGTCGTGGCTGATGATGAGCGCCGAGAAGTTGTGCCGCTCGCGGAGCTCGCTGATGAGTTGCGCCACCGCATCGCGGACGGTGAGGTCGATGCCGGCGGTGGGCTCGTCGGCGATGAGCACCGATGGCCCGAGCACGAGCGCGCGCGCGACCGCGACGCGCTGACGTTGCCCGCCGCTCAGCTCGTAGGGGAACTTCTCGAGGAAGCCGAGGGGCAACCGCACGCCGTCGATCATCGTGGCCACGCGGGTCGTCAGCGCACGGCGGTTGTAGCGCCGGTCGCGCTCGAGAATCGGCTCGGCCACGATCTCCGACACGGTGAGATCGGGCGGCAGGGTCGCCGCGGCATCCTGTGGCAGGTATCCGACGTGGAACCGGTACTCGGAGAGACGCCGCTTCGGCATCTTGCGCAGGCTCTGACCCATCACCGTCGCATCGCCGCCCGTGATCACCGGTTGCACGTCGCCCTGCCGCTGTTCGAGGGCGACTCCCGAGAGCACCTTGGCGAGCGTCGACTTGCCGCTGCCCGCGCTGCCGAGAAGGCCCACCACCTCGCCCGGGGCGATCGCCAGTGAGAGTCCGTGCAGGGCCACGTGCGCCGGGCTCGGTCCGTGGGCCGGGTACTCCAGCGTGAGATCGCTGAGCACGATCGGATGGCCGTGCGCGGCCGCTCCCCGCATCACACCGCCTCCCGGAGTCGGCGCAGCTCCTCCCGACGTTCCGCCTGGGCGACTGGGTCGGGTACCGGCAGCGACGCCAGCAGGCGCTGGGTGTACTCGTCCTTCGGTGCCCCGAGCACCTCGGCGCCCGTGCCCTCCTCGACGAGCTTGCCGCGATAGAGCACCGCGATTCGGTCGGCGAGCAGGTCGACCACGGCGAGGTCGTGGCTGATGAACAGCGACGCGAAGCCGAACTCGAGCTGCAGTTCGCCGAAGAGCTCGAGCACCCGCGCCTGCACTGACACGTCGAGCGCCGACGTCGGCTCGTCGGCGATGAGCAATTCGGGGCCGAGCGCCAGCGCACGCGCCAGGCTCGCTCGCTGGCGCTGTCCGCCGCTCAGCTCGTGCGGGAACCGGTCACCGTACGCACGCGGCAGCTGCACGGCTTCGAGGAGCTCGTCCACCCGCTTGCGTGTGGATGCGGCATCCGTTGCCTGCCCGTGGATCAGGAGCGGCTCCGCGACGCACTCGGCGATCGTGAGCAGCGGGTTGAAGCTCGACGCCGGGTCCTGGAACACGAAGCCGATGCGGCTTCGGAGCGGACGGAAATGCCGCTCGCGGATGCCGTTCATCTCGGCGCCCAGCACCTTCAGCGATCCACCGGTGACCTTGGTGAGACCCGCGATCGCTCGCCCGATGGTGGTCTTGCCGGAGCCGGACTCGCCGACGAGCCCGAGCACCTCCCCCGGACGGATCACGAGATCGACGCCGTCGACCGCGCGGAACCCCTCGCGGCCGAACCGACCGGGATAGACGATCTCGAGACCGCGGGCCTCCACCACGGGCGTCTGCTCCGCCCACTCGGCCGGACGCTCCGCCGCTCGCTCCGCGGCACGGACGGTGCCGTGACCCACGTACGGAACCGCGGCGAGCAGCGCCTTCGTGTAGTCGTGCTTCGGCGCCGCGAAGAGCGTCGTGGCGTCGGCCTCCTCGACGACCCGACCCTGGTACATGACGGCCACCCGGTCGGCGAGGTCGGCCACGACACCCATGTTGTGCGTGATGAGCACGATCGCGGTGCCGAACTCGTCGCGCACCCGGCGCAGCAGGTCGAGGATCTCGGCCTGCACGGTGACGTCGAGGGCGGTCGTCGGCTCATCGGCGACGATGAGGCCGGGCTCGAGCACCAGCGCCTGGGCGATGACGACGCGCTGCTTCTGGCCGCCCGAGAACTGGTGCGGGTAGTGATCGACGCGATGCTCGGGGTCGGGGATGCCGACTCGGCGCAGGATGTCGATCGCCTTGGCGCGAGCATCCTTCTTGGAGATCGCACCGTGCGCCCGGAGGCCCTCCATGATCTGCCAACCGACGGTGTACACCGGGTTGAGCGCGGTCGAGGGCTCTTGGAACACCATGGCGACGTCGTCGCCGCGGATGTCGCGGAGCTGCTGCTTCGACAGGCTGATGACGTCGTGCTCGCGCGTGCCCTCGCGGTTCGACAGGACCACTGCGCCGCGGGTCGTCGCCGTCTCGGGCAGGAGCCCCAGGATCGTCTTCGCCGTCACGGTCTTGCCGCTGCCCGACTCGCCGACGATCGCGAGCACCTCGCCGCGATCGACCGAGAGCGACACGTCGTCGACCGCCTTGACGGCGCCGGCGTCGGTGGCGAACGAGACGCCGAGGTTCTTGATGTCGACCACCGTGCTCATCGCTTGACCTCTATTCCGTGCTCGTCGAACGACTCCCCGTCTTCGAGGCCCCCGAGTCCTCCGGGTCCAGCCGTCAACGTGCCACCGGGGACGACGGACGTCTCGGCGACCTGTCCGGCCGCCTGTGCGACCCGGCGGCGGCTGCGGAGGCGAGGATCGGCCAGGTCGTTGAGGCTCTCGCCCACGAGCATGATGCCGAGCACCGCCAGCACGATCGCGAGGCCGGGGAACGTCGCGGTCCACCAGATGCCGCTCGTGACATCCGACTGGGCCTTGTTCAGGTCGTAGCCCCAGTCGGCCGCGGCCGTCGGCTCGATGCCGAAGCCGATGTACCCGAGCGCCGCCAGCGTCAGGATCGCCTCGGCGGAGTTCAGCGTGATGATGAGCGGCAGGGTGCGGGTCGCGTTGCGGAACACGTGCTTGAACACGATCCGCGAGTTCGATGCGCCCAGCACCTTCGCCGACTCGACGTAGGGCTCCGCCTTGATCCGCACGGTCTCAGCGCGGATCACGCGGAAGTACTGCGGGATGAACACCACCCCGATCGAGCCGCCGGCGGCGAGGACGCCGCCCCACAGGCTCGACTGCCCGCCCGAGATCACGATCGAGAGGACGATCGCGAGCAGCAGCG
>DASUVU010000359.1:0-11879 GCA_036378815.1 Agromyces sp.
TACGGCGGCGAGTTCCTGCGCTGGTTCAGCGAGGAGGCGGTGCGCATCACCGGGCGGTACGGGCTCAACCCCGAGGGCACGGGTCGCATGGTCGTGTCGCAGCGGCCGGTCGGCCCGTCGTTCTTCATCACGCCGTGGAACTTCCCGCTCGCGATGGCGACCCGCAAGATCGCGCCCGCACTCGCTGCCGGATGCACCGTGGTGATCAAGCCCCCGGCCCTCACTCCGCTCACCACGGTCGCGTTCGCGCAGCTGCTCGAGGAGGTCGGGCTGCCGAAGGGCGTCGTGAACGTGATCGCGACGAGCACCTCGTCGAAGGTGTCGAGCCCCATCATCGCCGACCCGCGGCTTCGCAAGCTGTCGTTCACGGGTTCGACCGAGGTCGGCCGCAACCTGATGCAGCAGGCCGCGCAGGGCATCCTCCGCACGTCGATGGAGCTCGGCGGCAACGCGCCCTTCGTCATCTTCGGGGACGCCGACCTCGACAAGGCGGTCGACGGCGCGATGATCGCGAAGTTCCGCAACATCGGCCAGGCCTGCACCGCCGCCAACCGCTTCATCGTGCACGAGTCGGTCGCCGACGAGTTCGCGAAGCGCGTCGCCGAACGGGTCCGAGCCATGCGGGTCGGCCGCGGCACGGAGGACGGCGTCAACATCGGCCCCCTCATCGACCAGAACGCGGTCGACTCGACCGACGAGCTCGTGCAGGACGCGGTCGGTCACGGTGCGACCGTGCTGACGGGCGGGACCCGCATCGACGGCGACGGCACCTTCTACGCACCGACCGTGCTCGCGGGCGTCGCGGCGGGCAGCCGCATGCTCAAGGAGGAGATCTTCGGACCGGTGCTCGGCATCACCACCTTCGCCGACGAGGAGGAGGCCGTGCGTCTCGCGAACAACACCGAGTACGGCCTCATCTCATACGTGTTCACGCAGGACCTGGCCCGTGGTCACCGCATGATCGAACGCCTCGCCACCGGCATGATGGGCCTCAACACGGGTCTCGTCTCGAACGCGGCGGCGCCCTTCGGCGGCGTGAAGCAGTCGGGCATCGGCCGCGAGGGCGGCATCGAGGGCATCCACGAGTACCTCGACACGAAGTACACGCTCATCCCGGTCAGCTGAGACCCGCCAGAGCATGGAGCGCATCGACTGCGACGTGGTGATCGTGGGCGCCGGGGCATCCGGACTCACGGTCGCCGCCCGGCTGAAGGACGCGGGTCGTTCCGTCATCGTGCTCGAGGCGCGTGACCGGGTGGGCGGGCGGCTGTGGACCGACGAGGTCGGCGGCGCCATGCTCGAGATCGGCGGCCAATGGGTCTCTCCCGACCAGGATGCGCTCATCGAGACGCTCGACGAACTCGGCCTCGAGACGTACCCGCGCTACCGGAAGGG
Source organism: Agromyces sp. (assembly GCA_036378815.1). Lineage (GTDB taxonomy): Bacteria > Actinomycetota > Actinomycetes > Actinomycetales > Microbacteriaceae > Agromyces. The sequence continues at coordinate 1,396 of DASUVU010000359.1, forward strand.
CGTCAATGTCTACATCGGGCCCGACGGCGACCTGAAGAAGTTCGAGGGCGAGATCTTCCCGGTGCCGCCGGCGACCGAGCAGGAGATCCTCACGCTCATCGAGAAGCTCGACGCCCTCGTGGCCGAGATCGACCCCGAACGCCCGTGGGACCATCCGCAGGCGAAGGACCTCGACGAGATCTCGTTCGCGCGCTGGCTCGAGACGCAGACCGACGACGAGGAGGCCCGCGAGAACGTCGGCATGTTCGTCGCCGGCGCGATGCTCACGAAGCCGGCGCACGCGTTCTCGGCGCTGCAGGCGCTGCTCATGGCGGCATCCGCGGGCTCGTTCTCGAACCTCGTCGACGCCGACTTCATCCTCGATCGCCGGGTCGTCGGTGGCCTCCAGCAGGTGCCCATCCGACTGGCCGAGCGCCTCGGTGGCGCCGTGCGGCTGGGCCAGCCGGTGCGTACCGTGCGCTGGAGCGGGGCCGAAGGTCGGTCGGATGCCGCGGCGTCGCGTGTCGTCGCCGTGACCGACGCCTTCGAGGTGCACGCCCGGCACGTCGTGCTCGCGGTGCCGCCCATCCTCATCGACCGCATCTCGTTCGAGCCGCCGCTGCCGCGCCGCCAGCAGCAGCTGCACCAGCACCTCTCGATGGGCTTCGTGATCAAGGTGCACGCGGTGTACGAGACGCCGTTCTGGCGTGCAGCCGGACTCTCGGGCACCGCGTTCAGCCCGTACGAGCTCGTGCACGAGGCGTACGACAACACGAACCACGGCGACCCGCGCGGCACGCTCGTCGGCTTCGTCGCCGACGAGGCGGCCGACGAGGTGTTCCAACTGGGCGCCGAGGAGCGCAGGGCGCGCATCCTCGAGTCGCTCTCGCACTACTACGGCGAGCAGGCGCTGCATCCGGTGGTCTACTACGAGAGCGACTGGGGCTCGGAGGAGTGGACCCGGGGCGCCTACGCTGCGAGCTTCGACATGGGCGGTCTCGCCCGGTACGGCAGGTTCCTGCGCGAGCCGGTGGGGCCGATCCACTTCTCGTGCAGCGACATGGCCGGCAAGGGCTACCAGCACGTCGACGGCGCCATCCGCGTCGGTCGCGAGGTCGCCGACGAGATCCTGGCAGCCGGCGACTGAGCCGAGCGCGTCGGGCACTCCGCAACGCAGGAGATCGGGACCTCGCTTCGCTGTGGCGAGGGGCAACGTCCTGATCTCCTTTGTTTCGCGAGCTGATGCCGCGTGCGCACGACGGCGGTGACGGATGCCGCGTCCGCGCGACGCCGCTTCCGCTCGCGTCGTCCGCCCCGGTACCGTGAGCAGCGGAGCGTCCGACGGCGGGCGCGTGATTGGGGAGATCCGCATGGCTTCACTCGAGGACATCAAGTCCAGTCTTCCGATGGGCGACATCGCCGCGCGACTCGGCGTGGATGAGGCGACCGCGAACCGGGCGGTCGACGACGCGCTGCCCGCGCTGCTCGCCGGCATGGGCGCCAACGCGACGGATCCGGCCGGGGCGGCATCGCTCGAGCGCGCGGTCACGTCGCACGACCCTTCGCTCGTGGAGGGCGGCGTGAACCTCGCCGATGTCGACGAGGACGACGGCAACAAGATCGTGCGGAACATCTTCGGCCAGAACACCGACCAGGTCGTGAACGCACTCGATTCGAAGGAGGCCAAGGAGGGCACGGGCGGCAACCTGATCGGCAAGCTGCTGCCGATCCTCGCACCCATCGTGCTGGCCTTCCTCGCCAAGCAGTTCTCGAAGAAGCAGGATGCTCCGGCCGACGCGCAGGCATCCGGGGGCGGCGAGGCGCAGGGCGGCGGCGGCATCGGCGACATCCTGGGCGGGCTGCTCGGCGGTGGCGGCTCCAGTGGGGGCGGCGGCGGGGGACTCGGCGACGTGCTCGGCGGGCTCCTCGGCGGGGGCGGCTCGGGCGGATCCGGCGGCGGCGGACTCGGCGACATCCTCGGAGGGCTGCTCGGCGGCGGCAAGCGCTGACGAGCGGGCGCATTCGGCGCCGCGCATAGACTGGCGGGGTGCCTGTGAACCCCGAGCTGCAGGGGCGGGTCTTCCCGCCCACCGAGCCCTACCTCGTCGGCCGCGAGAAGGTGCGTGAGTTCGCCCGTGCGGTCTTCGCGTCGAACCCGGTGAACGTCGACCCCGACGCCGCCCGCGCTGCGGGATACGACGACGTCGTGGCGCCACCGACGTTCGCCGTCGTCATGCAGGAGAAGACCCTCGCGCAGCTGCTCGCCGAACCCGACGCGGGTATCGACTTCTCGCGGGTCGTGCACGGCGACCAGCGATTCACGTCGTCGCGTCCCATCGTCGCCGGTGACCTGCTCACCGCGACCCTGACGGTCTCCAGCGTGAAGACGCTGGGTGCGCACTCGATGGTCACGGCCGAGTCCTCGGTGACGGATGCCGCCGGCGCCCATGTCGTGACGGCGGTGTCCACCCTCGTGGTGCGAGGGGAGGAGTGATGGCCGCGGCATCCGTCACCGTCCCGTCGTTCGACGTGCTCGAGCTCGGCGACATCGTCGCCGAGCGGTCGTTCGAACTCACTCGCGACTCGCTCGTTCGCTACGCCGGAGCATCCGGCGACTTCAACGCCATCCACTACCGCGACGACGTCGCGCGCGAGGTGGGCCTGCCCGGTGTGCTCGCCCACGGCATGCTCACCATGGGCCTCGCGGTGCAGCCCGTCGTCGACTGGGTAGGCGACCCCGGACGCGTCGCCGACTACCAGGTGCGCTTCACTCGCCCGGTCCTCGTCGACCCCGACTCGGGCGCGGTGGTGTCGGTCGTCGCGAAGGTCGGGCAGCTCGACGCCGACGCCCACGTGGCGCGCATCGACCTCACCGTGACGTTCGACGGCCAGACCGTGCTCGGCAAGGCGCAGGTTCGGGTCTCGCTCGGCTGACATGGCACCGTCATCCTTCTCCGAGCTCACCACGCTGCAGGTCGGCGGTCCGATCCGCCGACTGGTCACAGCGACGACGCAGCGCGATCTCGTCCGACTCGCAGGCGAGGCGTGGAAGGCCGGCGAACCATGGCTCGTGCTCGGCGGCGGGTCGAACCTGCTCGTCGGCGACGAAGGCTTCGACGGCACCGTCGTCCGGGCGGCCAACCGCGGCATCGAGGTGCTGTCGGCGGCGGCGGATCTCCAGGCGCCGACGTCGTGGGCCACTCGATCACCCGACGCCGTGCGGCTGCGCGTGCAAGCGGGCGAGAACTGGGACGACCTCGTCGCCTGGACGGTCGAGCAGGGATACTCGGGCTTCGAGACGCTGTCGGGCATTCCCGGATCGGTGGGCGCCGCGCCGGTGCAGAACATCGGCGCCTACGGGCAGGAGCTCTCATCGACGCTCGTCGCGATCGAGTTCCTCGATGAGGGAGCGGATGCCCCGCGCCGCATGACCGCCGACGAGCTCGAGCTCGGCTATCGCACGTCGGTGCTGAAGCGCGGACTGCGGGGCATCGTCGTCGCGGCCGAGTTCGACCTGCACGACACCGCCATCGAGCGAGCGGTGCTCGGCGAGGCGCTCAGCCAACCCATCGCGTACGCGCAGCTGGCGCAGGCCCTGCACGTCGACCTCGGCGACCGCGTTCCCGTAGCCCGCGTGCGCGAGGCCGTGCTCGCGCTGCGTGCGTCGAAGGGCATGGTGCTCGACGACGCCGACCCCGACTCGGTGAGTGCCGGCTCGTTCTTCACCAATCCGATCGTCACCGAACGCGTCGCACGCACCCTTCCGGGCGATGCCCCGAGGTGGTACGTCGCGGAGGAGGCGGCCGACGAGGTCATTCCACTCGAGGGCGGGCTCGACGAGTCGCCGCTCGACCAGTTCCGTGCGTTCGAGGAGATGCTCGCGGCATCCGACACGGCAACGGATGCCTCGCCGGCCGAGCCGCTCGTGAAGCTCTCGGCCGCGTGGCTGATCGAGCACGCAGGGATCCGCCGCGGGTTCGCGCTGCCCGGATCGCGCGCCGCGATCTCGACGAAGCACACGCTCGCACTCACGAACCGCGGAGGTGCCAGCGCCGAGGAGATCGCACAGCTCGCCCGCTTCGTGCAGAGCCGGGTGAGCGGGGAGTTCGGCATCGTGCTGCAGCCCGAGCCGGTGCTGCTGGGCGTCGAGCTCTAGGCGCTCGCGAGCCTCGCGCACGATGGTGCTGCCAATATGGTGACCATGACGCTCGCCGACGAGGGCCCGAACGGCTCCGGCATCCGCCGCGCGTCGCCGGTCCGGCAGGTCCTGACCATCTTCGGCGACTACTGGTGGCACGTGGAGGAGCCGATGCCGACCGGAGCGCTGGTCGCCGCGCTCGGCGACCTGGGAGTCAAGGAGGCCGCCGCGAGGGCGACGCTGTCGCGAATGACGCGCACCGATCTGCTCACGGTCGATCGCGTCGGTCGCCGGACCGTGCACCGATTGACGGAGCGGGCCGCCGCGATCGTCGACGAAGTGGTCGAATGGCTCGATTCGTTCGGCGTCGAGGAGGCCCCCTGGGACGGGCTCTGGAGCGTGCTCGCGTTCTCGATCCCCGAATCGCAGCGTGCGACCCGCCACCTCGCCCGCTCGCGCCTGAAGTGGCTCGGGTTCGCGCCGCTGTACGACGGGCTGTGGATCTCGCCCCGCGATCGGGCAGCGGAGGCGATGGCGCAGTTGCGCGAGCTCGACGTCAAGGATGTCACCTCGATGCGTGCGAGCCTCGATACCTCGATCGAGGGCGGGCCGCAGGCGGCGTGGGATCTCGATGCCGTCGCCGCGCAGTACCGTGACTTCGCCGACGCGCTTCGGACCGGGGTGCCGCCGAGCAGCGCGACCGAGGCGTTCGCGGAACGTACCCGCCTGATGCTCGGCTGGCAGGCATTCCGCGTCCTCGACACCGGGATGCCCGCCGAGCTCGTCCCGCCCGGGTGGCCGCGGACGACCGCCCGGCGAGCATGGGCGCGGCGGTACGACGAACTCGGGGATGCCGCGGAGGCACGCGTGCGTGAGCACGTCGGAGCCATCGCAGAGGACCTCTCGGCGCTGGTCACCGCACGGCGGCTGGTGGAGTGAGTCCCGGTCCGCGACGGTGGCGTTCGTCCGCAGCGGTGGCGTACATCGATATTGCATCATTTTGTGACGGGCGTCGTGAAATGCTTGACAATGATGGTCGACCTACCGGACGATGATGTCGTCGACGCAAGGGTGCAGCGACCCGTGGGCGACCTCCCGTCACCTGAATGCACCGACCTGCGTCGACGACCCGCCCATATTCCGAAGAGAGGCCAGTCAATGAAGAAGGCTCTTACCGCCGTCGCGCTCGGCGCGGCGGCCGTGCTCGCCCTGAGCGGCTGTACCGATTCCGGTGCCGCCCCGACCTCCGCCGCCCCGACCGAGGACGCCGACGCCGGCGAGGTCCGCCAGGTTCGCGTCGCCGCACTTCCCATCGCCGAGACCGGCGCGCTCTGGGCGGCGATCGACGAGGGCATCTTCGAGGACCACGGCATCGAGGTCGAAGTCGTTCCCGCCCAGGGCGGCGCCCAGGCGATCCCCGCACTCCTGAGCGGCGACATCGAGTTCGCGATCGGCCAGCCGTTCGGACCGTTCCGCGCAGACTTGCAGAATCTCGGAGTGGTCATCATCGGCGACTACGCCGACAGCCTCGCCGAGGGCAAGGACGTGAACGCCGTCGTCTCGCTCGCCGACTCCGGTATCGCCAGCCCGGCCGACCTCGCCGGCAAGCGGGTGGGAGTGAACAGCATCGGCGCCGCAGGCGACGTCACGATCATGAAGGCCGTGCAGGACGCCGGCGCCGATCCGACGACCATCCAGTTCGTCGAGGTCGCGTTCCCCGACGCGCAGGCCCAGCTCGAAGCGGGCAACATCGACGCCGCGTGGGTTCCCGACCCGTTCATGTCGATGATCGTGGGCGGTGGCGGCAACCTCGTCGTGCACCCCTACCAGGCCACGATCCCCGGGCTGAGCGTGCTCACCACGATCACCACCCAGAAGCTCATGGACTCCGACCCCGAACTGGTCGCGGACTTCGCCGCAGCCATGTCCGAAGCGCTCGACTGGGCCATGGACAACGAGGAGGCCGTCCGCGCGGCCATCTCCACCAACATGAAGATCCCTGAGCAGGCCGCGGCGGGCATCACGCTCCCGACCTTCACCTCGGAGATCACGGTGTCGGACCTCGAGGAGCTCGCCGGCCTCGCCGTCGACTTCGGCGTGCTCGACGCCGAGCCCGACTTCGACCGGTTGGTCCAGCAGCAGTAGTCGCTGCGGGCGCGCAGCGCCGGAGCAACCCGAATCAGAGTGGGGGTGGGGTCCCTCGGCCCGAGGCATCCCACCCCTCCTCGTCGTACGGAAGAGAACCATGCAACCAGCTGTCACCCCGGTCGACGGGGGTCCGGCCGCGTACCCCCCACCACCCGATCCGCCGAAGTCCCACGCCACTGTCGGAGGCCGTTTCCGCAGGGCGCGTGCTCGACGAACCATGCGGAAGGTGCTGCTCGGCGCCGCCGGCGTCCTGGGATTCCTCGTGACCTGGCAGCTCATCCCGACCCTCGGTATCCTCGACCCGCGGTTCTTTCCGACCGCGACCGAGACGCTCACGCGCCTTGCCGAGGACATGCGCGACCTCGAGTTCTGGCGCAACGTCGGCCGGACCATGACCACGTGGGCCATCGGTCTGGTCATCGCGACGGTGCTCGCGACGGTGCTCGGCACGGTCATCGGACTCGTTCCGTTCCTCCGGCGTGCCACCCACACGACGGTCGAGTTCCTCCGTCCCATTCCCTCGGTCGCGTTGATCCCCCTCGCGATCCTGATGTTCGGCATCCAGCCGCAGGCGGCCCTGCTCATCATCGTGTTCGCGAGCTTCTGGCAGGTCTTCGTGCAGGTGCTCTACGGCGTGGCGGACGTGGATGCCGTCGCCCGCGACACCGCACGCAGCTTCGGCCTCTCGCGGGGCTCGCGCATCGTCAACCTGGTCTTCCCGACGGCGCTGCCCTATCTCATGACGGGCGTCCGGCTCGCGGCGGCTGTCGCCCTGATCCTCGCCGTGACGGCCGAGATGTTCATCGGCAACCCGGGTCTCGGCCGCGAGATCATCTTCGCCCAGTCTGCAGGAGACTACGTCCAGGTGTATGCGCTGGTGATCACCACCGGAATACTCGGACTGCTCGTGAACATGGTCTTCCGTTTCATCGAGCGCCGGTCCCTCTCGTGGCATCAGTCGGTACGCGGGGAGGTGGTCCTGTGACCCTGCACACCAGCACCGTCGTCGTGCCCCCGCGCCGCAAGCGGCACCCGTTGGCGCGGGTCGGTGAGAACCTCGTCTACGCACTCGGCCTGCCGTTCCTGCTGCTCGTGATCTGGGGCGTCTGGGCGTCCGCATCGCCGGCTGCGTTCTTCCCCAGCCCGCTCATCATCTTCGACGCCTTCATCGACACCTGGGTCGGGCCCGCATTCGTCACGGACGTCCTGCCCAGTCTTGGTCGCCTCGCCCTCGGCATCGTCCTCTCGGTCGCCATCGGCGTGGTCGCCGGCACCCTGATCGGGCTCGTGCGGTGGCTGGGGGAACTGCTCGAGCCGATGCTCGAGTTCTTCCGGGCGATCCCGCCGCCCGTGCTCATCCCGATCGTCGCGGTGCTGCTCGGCCCGACCGACAGCATGAAGATCACCGTGATCGTCGCCGGATCGGTGTGGCCGGTGCTGCTGAACACGATCGACGGGGTTCGGGCCACCGACAGCGTGGTGACCGAGACGGCGCGTTCCTTCGCGCTCACCCCGGTCGAGCGCATCCGCTACATCGTGCTCCCCGCGGCGAGCCCGCGGATCATGGCGGGCACGCGGCAATCCCTGTCGATCGCCCTGATCCTGATGGTCATCTCCGAGATGTTCTACTCCTCGTCGGGCCTCGGCTATCGCATCGTCTACTTCCAGCGGAACTACCTCATCGCCGAGATGTGGGGCGGCATCCTGCTCCTCGGTCTCATCGGCGTGCTGCTCGCGGTGATCTTCGGATTCGTCGAGCGGCGGGTGCTGCGCTGGTACCACGGAATCAAGGAGGTGGAGCGTGCCTGACACGCTACTGAAGGTCGAGAACCTGAAGAAGGTCTACGAGTCGACGACCGGAGACGTCGAGGCGATCGGCGACATCAGCTTCCAGATGGCCTCCGGAGAGCTCGTGTGCATCGTGGGCCCGTCCGGGTGCGGCAAGACCACGTTGCTCAAGTGCATCGCCGGACTGCTCAAGCCGACCGCCGGGCGCGTCGAGCTCGACGGCCAGTCGGTCACGGCTCCGCCGCCGAGCATGGCGCTGGTGTTCCAGGAGTACGGACGAAGCCTGTTCCCCTGGCTGACCGTCCGGGGGAACGTCGAGCTGCCGCTCAAGCACAAGAAGCTCTCGCGCGCTGAGCGCGACCGTCTCATCGACGACGCCCTCCTCGCGGTCGGCCTCGAGCGCTCGGCCAAGAGCTACCCGTGGCAGCTCTCGGGAGGCATGCAGCAGCGTGTCGCGATCGCCCGTGCGGTGGCGTACCAGCCCGAGGTGCTGATCATGGACGAGCCGTTCGCCGCGGTCGACGCACAGACGCGTGCCGACCTGGAGGATCTCGTGCGGACGCTGCACCGCGAGCGGGGCATGTCGATCCTCTTCGTGACCCACGACATCGACGAATCGGTGTACCTCGGCGAACGCGTCATCGTGCTCTCGAAATCGCCGACCTGGGTGCAGGAGGACCTCGCGATCGACCTGGCTCCCGAGCGAGACCAGATCACGACGCGTGCACTGCCCCGATTCACCCAGTTGCGGACGCACGTCTACGAGCAGATCCAACGCGCCAAGCTCGGCGAAGCCGTTCGGCCGGGGGCCACGGCGGCGTGACGGCGACGGAGCTGATTGCGCTCGGCGGTGCATCCGCGGAGGCATCCGTGCTGACACGGAAGCCGCGGCAGCTCCTGCTCGCGTTCTTCGGCGAGTACGTCTGCGACCGCTATTTCGAGCCGCTGCGCGCCGGCGTGCTGCTGAGCGTGCTCGAGAGCGCCGGCGTCGCGGCGTCGGCGGTTCGGACGAATCTCGACCGCATGGTCCAGAGCGGAATGCTGGAGCGGCGGCGCCTCGGACGGGAGATCGCATTCGAGCTCACCCCGCACGGCAATGAGGTGCTTCGCGACGCGTCCAGACGAGTCAACGGGCCGGCCCCGTTCGACCCGCAGGGCGAGGGGTGGACGCTCGTGACGTTCTCGGTGCCCGAGGACATGCGGACGTTGCGTCACCGGCTCCGCGCCGCTCTCGCGTGGTCCGGCTTCGCACTGCTGCGCGACGGCCTGTGGATCGCACCCGGTGTGGTCGATCTGGCCTCGGTGCTCGATGCGACGGTGCCCGACCTTCCGCCCGGCTCCGTCAGCGCGTTCTCGGCGTCCGAGCTCGATGGCTTCCCCATGTCGGAGGTGGTCCTCGTTGCGTGGGATGTCGAGCGGATCCGATCGGCCCACGATGAGTTCATCGCCCACTGGGAGCGAGTCGACGAGTCATCCGACCTTCCGCCGCTGACCGCTCGGACCCTGCTCGTCGCCGACTGGCTGGCCCTGCTGCGGGTCGACCCAGGGCTGCCGCGTCAGTACATGGGAGGCGACTGGCCGGCCGATCGGTCGACCGAGGTCTACACGACCCGGCATCGCGAACTGGCCTTCCCGGCGGTCAAGGAGTTCGCGCGCCTCGTCGGTTGACATCGGGCGGACGTTCAGCCTCCGAACCGTGCCCGCAGGTCGGCCTTGCGCACCTTGCCGGATGCCGTTCGCGGCAGTTCGTCGACGACCACGACGTGCTTGGGCATCTTGTAGCGAGCGAGCCTGCCCTCGAGGTGCGCCCGCACCATGTCGGTATCGACGGGTGCGTCGTCGCGCACGGTGACCACGGCCCATGGAACCTCGCCCCAGCGATCATCCGGTATCCCGATCACGGCGACGCCGGTGACGCCCTCGATGTCGCTGATGAGGTTCTCGACCTCGGCCGGGTAGATGTTCTCGCCGCCCGAGATGATCATGTCCTTGAGCCGGTCGGCGACGTAGAGGTAGCCGTCGGAGTCGAGGTAGCCGAGATCGCCGGAGCGGAACCATCCGTCGCCCGTGAAGGCCGCTGCCGTGGCATCCGCATTCGCGTGATACCCGGGGAAGACGTTCGGGCCCGAGATCTCGATCTCGCCGACCGTGCCGCGCGGCACGACCGCTCCGTCTTCGCCTGCGATCCGGACCTCGGTGAAGAAGTGCGGCAGGCCGACGCTGCCCTGCTTCGCACGTGTCATCGCCGGCGAGAGCGAGGTCGCGCCCGGTGAGGTCTCGGTCATGCCGTACCCCTGCGTGAACGACAGCCCACGCTCCTCGTAGGCGTTGAGGATGCGGGTGGGCACCGCCGAGCCACCGCAGGTCAGCGTCCGGAGGGTCGAGAGGTCGGTGCGGTGCCAGTCGGGATGGTCGGCCATGAGCTGGAACG
>DASUVU010000360.1:0-11924 GCA_036378815.1 Agromyces sp.
AAGTGCACGCCGCAGAAGACGATGGCCTCGGCGTCGGGTCGCGACTTCGCGGCGTTCGCGAGCTGGAACGAGTCGCCCGTGAAGTCGGCGTGCTCGATCACCTCGTCGCGCTGGTAGAAGTGGCCGAGCACCACCACGCGGTCGCCGAGCGTCGCCTTGGCAGCACGGATGCGCGCGTGCAGCTCGTCGTTCGAGGCCGTGCGGTAGGCCTCGGGCAGCGAGCCCTGCCGAGGCGAGCCGACCGGGATCACGTCGCCCATGGACGATCCCGGCCCGTACCCCGCCGGGCCGCGATCGAACTCCCACGGCTCCTTGGCGAGGTCGGGCGTGCACGTCTCGCCCGGCGCCGCCCCGGTCGTGATGCGCCGGATGGTGCGGTCGACGGATGCCGCGGCGCGGACCTTCTCGATGGTGGGGTTCATGATGCGGGCCTCTCTCCCATGAACGGTTCGCGGGCCCCCGCGGTCTCGGTGGGGGTCTCGTAGCGGTAGAGCTTCGGAGGTCGGTGCGGCGCCCCGGCGACGCGCTCACCGGTCTCGGCGAGCCGCCCGGAGGCGATCATCGTGCGCCGGAAGTTCGCGGGGTCGAGACGGCGCTGGAGCACCGCTTCGTACACCTCGCGGAGTTCGGCGAGCGTGAACGTCTCACCGAGGAACGCGTGCGCGATCTCGGCGTACTCGACCTTCGTGCGCAGGCGCCAGAGTGCGTATTCGACGATCGCGTTGTGGTCGAACGCGAGGCGCGGCAGCGTGTCGGCGGGTACCCAGCGCACGTTCGGACCGGCCGTCGCCCGCGCCGCCTCGTCGCTCTGCACGAGGGCCCAGTACACGACCGACACGACTCGTGCGTCGGGGGAGCGGTCGACCTCGCCGAACGTGTAGAGCTGCTCGAGGTACTTGGGGGCGAGTCCGGTCGTCGCGCGCAGGGTGCGGGCCGCGGCGGCCTCGAGCTCCTCGTTCGGTGGCAGCCATCCGCCGGGCAGGGCCCAGAGCCCACGCTGCGGTTCGCGCGTGCGCCGCACGAGCGGAGTCCAGAGCACGGGCTGGCCCGAGTGCGCGGGTCGCAGGGCGAAGATCACGGTCGAGACCGCGAGGCGCACTGGTGCGCCGTGGTGCTGCGGCATCCGTCACCTCTTCTTCAGGTCAGCTTGACTCGAACTCTGCTGTCGAGCAGCTTACAGTCAAGCTGACCAGAACACCAACCCCGGGGGGCGGTCCACGCTCCATCGGCGCCGCTGCTAGGATCGGCCGTACAACCGCATACCGGGCCATCGACGCATCGCGGGAGAGCCGGAACGTCTGTCAACGCACCACTCGACAGCACGACCGGCACCGAAGGAGCAAGCCTCCCCGCCAATCTCTCAGGTCGCACACACCGCGATGACGAGGCCGCTCTGAAAAGTGCTCCCGAGCGGAGTGCGGGCCAGATCGAGACGCGACGCCGACGTCGACGCGCATCGAGATCCCCGCGCGATGCCGGAGTCGCCGATGGTGAAAGCGCGTCACGTCGCGTGAAACTCTCAGGCCCATGACAGAGGGGGAGTTCCCACACGGCAGAGCCGTGCGATGCGCCGGTTCGACAGCCGGCCAGTCTGGAGAACTCGTGACTCAGCAACCCGGTACCACCAACCCCGAGGCATCCGCCGCCACCGAGCGGCGCAGCCCACTCGACGCCGTGCACCGCGAGGCGGGCGCCTCGTTCACGGACTTCGCCGGGTGGCAGATGCCCGTGCGCTACTCGAGCGACCTCGCCGAGCACCACGCCGTGCGCACGCATGCCGGGATCTTCGACCTCTCGCACATGGGCGAGATCGTCGTCGTCGGACCCGAAGCCGCCCTCTCGCTCGACTACGCCCTCGCCGGGAAGCTCTCGTCGATCGAGCAGGGGCAGGCGAAGTACTCCCTCCTGCTCGGGCGCGACGGCGGCGTCATCGACGACGTCGTCGTGTACCGCACGGGCGAGGACCGATACATGGTGGTCGCCAACGCGGCCAACCGCGAGGTCGTCGCGGAGGAACTGCGCGACCGCACGTCGCCGTTCGACACCGAGGTGTTCGACGAGAGCGATGACATCGCGCTCATCGCCCTGCAGGGCCCCGACGCACGCGAGGTGCTCCAGCAGACGCCCGGCTTCGGCATCCAGGGTCCGGGCAACGACGAGGAGGACTTCGTCACTGCGCTCGACAACCTGAAGTACTACCGGGCGTTCACCGCCGAGTACGAGGGCTCGCCGGTCCTCGTCGCGCGCACCGGATACACCGGCGAAGACGGCTTCGAGCTCTACATCGCGCCCGACCTCGCCCCTCGCATCTGGGACGCGCTCCGCGAGACGGGCGGGCCGCGCGTCGTGCCCTGCGGGCTCGCGAGCCGCGACACGCTCCGGCTCGAGGCCGGCATGCCGCTCTACGGTCACGAGCTGAGCCGCGACATCCTCCCGGTGCAGGCCGGACTCGGGCGCGTGGTCGCCCTCTCGAAGGAGGGCGACTTCGTCGGCCGCGAGGCGATCGAGAACGGCCCGGCAGCGGATGCCCCGGTGTTGGTCGGCCTCGCAGGCGACGGCCGCCGGGCACCCCGCGCCGACTACGAGGTGTACGACGGCTCCGGCGAGGATGCCGCGCGCGTCGGCGTGATCACGAGCGGGGCGCTGTCTCCGACGCTCGGGCATCCCATCGCGATGGCGTTCGTCGCGCCGGACGCGTCGGAGATCGGCCGCGAACTCTTCGTCGACGTCCGCGGCACGCGGGTCGCGGCATCCGTCGTCGCCCGTCCGTTCTACCAGCGCACCAACTGACCGAGGAGAACCACATGACCGACCAGACTTCGCTCCAGTACACCGCGGAGCACGAGTGGTTGCGTGTCGACGGCGACACGGTGACCATCGGCATCACCGACTACGCCGCCGAGAAGCTCGGCGATGTCGTCTACGTCGACCTGCCCGCCGCAGGCACCGCGATCACGTCGGGCAGCGTCGTCGGCGAGATCGAGTCGACCAAGTCGGTCGGCGAGCTCTTCGCGCCCGTCGACGGCGAGATCGTCGAATCGAACCAGGCCGTGATCGACTCGCCCGAGCTCGTGAACAGCGACCCGTTCGGGGAAGGCTGGCTCATCAAGATCACGGCCGGCGATCTGCCGAAGCTGCTCAGCCACGACGAGTACCGCGCGCTCGTCGCCGAGTGAGGACCCCGAACCAGATGACTCCGAGCTCCACCTTCGACCCCGACGCGTTCGGGCGTCGTCACATCGGCACGACCCCCGACGACCAGGCGCTCATGCTCACGCAGGTCGGCTACGAGTCGCTCGACGACCTCATGGTCGTCGCCGTCCCGACCGCGATCCGCATGGAGGAGGTGCTCGACTCGGTGATCCCTCCCGCCGCCACCGAGCGGGAGGCCATCGACGAGCTCGCCGCGCTCGCCGACCGGAACGCCGTGCGCACGTCGCTCATCGGCCTCGGCTACTCGGGCACGATCACCCCCGCGGTCATCCAGCGCAACGTGCTCGAGAACCCGAGCTGGTACACGGCCTACACCCCGTACCAGCCCGAGATCTCGCAGGGACGGCTCGAGGCGCTCATCAACTTCCAGACCATGGTCGCCGACCTCACGGGCCTCGACATCGCGAACTCGTCGATGCTCGACGAGGCGACCGCCGTGGTCGAGGGCATGCTCCTCGCCCGCCGCGCCTCGAAGTCGCCGTCCAACCGCTTCGTCGTCGACGCCGACGCGCTGCCGCAGACCCGCGCGCTGCTCGAGTCGCGTGCCGCCGCCGTCGGGATCGAGCTCGTCGTGGCCGACCTCGACGAGTCGACGGATGTCGCGGCGCTCGGCGAGCACTTCGGGATCTTCGTGCAGTACCCGGGAGCGTCGGGTCGCGTGTGGAACCCGGCATCCGTCATCGCGGCCTCGAAGGAACAGGGCGCCTTGGCCGTGGTCGCGGCCGACCTGCTCGCGATGGCGCTGCTCACGAGCCCCGGTGAGCTCGGCGCGGACGTCGCGGTGGGCACCACCCAGCGGTTCGGCGTGCCCATGGGGTTCGGGGGACCGCACGCCGGGTACATGGCCGTGCGCGCCGGGCTCGAACGCCAGCTGCCGGGTCGACTGGTCGGCGTGTCGCAGGATGCCACCGGCAATCCCGCCTACCGCCTGAGCCTGCAGGCGCGCGAGCAGCACATCCGCCGCGAGCGTGCGACGTCGAACATCTGCACCGCCCAGGTGCTCCTCGCCGTCATGGCGTCGATGTACGCCGTGTACCACGGGCCCCGCGGCATCCGCCACATCGCCGTGACCACCGCCGCGAAGGCGAAGGCGCTCGCCGACGCCCTGACCGATCCGGGTCTAGAACTCGTGTCGGAGGAGTTCTTCGACACGATCCGGGTGCGCGTGCCCGGAGGCGCCCGCGACGTCGTGGCGCGGGCGCGCGAGCTCGGCCTGTACCTCTGGGAGGCCGACGACTCGACGGTGCACATCGCCGTCGACGAGACCACCACGACCGACGAGCTGTCGCGCGTGGTCGAGGCGTTCGGGCTGTCGGCGGCCCCGCCGACGGGCTCGGGGACCTTGCAGTCGGCATTGCCCGAGTCGCTGCGCCGCAGGACCGGCTACCTCGAGCATCCCGTGTTCAACACGCACCAGTCCGAGACGCAGATGATGCGGTACCTCAAGCAGCTCGCCGACCGCGACTACGCGCTCGACCGGGGCATGATCCCGCTCGGCTCCTGCACGATGAAGCTCAACGCCGCCACCGAGATGCAGTCGATCACGTGGCCCGAGTTCGCGAATCTGCATCCGTTCGCGCCCGAGGCCGACGTCGGGGGCACGCTCGGGCTCATCGAGCAGCTCGAGACCTGGCTCGCCGAGATCACCGGCTACGACACGGTGTCGCTGCAGCCGAACGCGGGCAGTCAGGGCGAGCTCGCGGGCCTGCTCGCGATCCGCGGCTACCACCGTGCCAACGGCGACGACGCGCGCGACGTGTGCCTCATCCCGTCGAGCGCGCACGGGACGAACGCGGCGTCGGCGGTGCTGGCGGGCCTGCGCGTCGTGGTCGTCGCGACCGACGAGCGCGGCAACGTCGACCTCGACGACCTGCGCACGAAGATCGCCGACCACGCCGACCGGATCGCCGCGCTCATGATCACGTACCCGTCGACCCACGGCGTGTACGAGCAGGAGGTCACGCAGATCACGCAGGCGGTGCACGATGCGGGCGGCCAGGTCTACATCGACGGCGCGAACCTCAACGCGCTGCTCGGGCACGCCCGGTTCGGCGACTTCGGCGGCGACGTCTCGCACCTCAACCTGCACAAGACGTTCTGCATCCCGCACGGCGGTGGCGGACCGGGCGTCGGCCCCGTCGCGGCGAAGGCGCACCTCGCGCCGTTCCTGCCGGGGCATCCGATGGCCCAGCGCACCGAGCACGCGGGCGGCGTGACGCACGACGGCGGCCCGGTCTCGGCCGCGCCGTACGGCAGCGCCTCCATCCTGCCGATCTCGTGGGCGTACGTCCGCATGATGGGCGCTGAGGGGCTCAAGCAGTCGGCCGCCGCCGCGGTGCTCGCCGCGAACTACGTCGCTGCACGCCTCGGCGACCACTTCCCGGTGCTCTACGCCGGCGAGAACGGCCTCGTCGCGCACGAGTGCATCCTCGACCTGCGCCCGCTCACGGCGGCGACCGGCATCACGGTGGATGACGTGGCCAAGCGCCTCATCGACTACGGCTTCCACGCTCCGACGATGTCGTTCCCCGTCGCCGGCACGCTCATGGTGGAGCCGACCGAGTCGGAGGACCTCGCCGAGCTCGAGCGCTTCATCGAGGCGATGATCGCGATCAAGGCTGAGGCCGACGCGGTCGGTCGCGGAGAGTGGCCGGCCGACGACAACCCCCTGCGCAACGCGCCGCACACTGCGGAGTCGGTTGTAACAGGGGAGTGGACGCACCCGTACACCCGCGAGCAGGCCGTCTACCCGGTGCACTCGCTCGTGCGCAACAAGTACTGGGCGCCGGTGCGACGCATCGACCAGGCCTACGGCGACCGCAACCTCGTGTGCGCCTGCCCGCCGGTCGAGGCGTTCGCGTAGCGAACGCCGCGAAGCGTTACCGGCGGACCTCGATGTCGGACTGAACGGGAACGTCCGCGCGTAGAGTGCGGTGAACCACGAGGTGCCTCGTCTCGTTGTCACCACAGGAGGTGACGGATGCCGCCCGAGGATGACAGCCGACTCGTCGCGCTCTTCGACGCCCACGGGCGATCGGTGTGGCGCTACGTGGTGCACCTCACCGGTGACCCGGCCGGCGCCGACGACATCGTGCAGGAGACCCTCCTCCGCGCGTGGCGGAGCCCGCGGATCCTCGCACAGGAGCCCGAGTCGACCAGGTCCTGGATGTTCACGGTGGCCCGGAACCTCGTGATCGACGAAGCGCGCAGCGCACGTCGGCGCCACGAGTTCGGCGCCGCCGACCTCCCCGACCCCGGTGTCGCCGACGGGACCGATGCGCTGTTCGAGAGCCTGCTCGTGGAGGAGGCGCTCGCCGCCCTGGACTACGAGCACCGTGCCGTGATCGTGCATGCGTACTACGGCGGATGCAGCGTCGCCGAGGTCGCCCGTCGGCTCGGCATTCCCGAGGGCACGGTCAAGTCGCGGCTGCACTACGGGCTGCGGTCCCTGCGCCTCGCCCTGCAGGAGAAGGGGGTGACGCGATGAACCCGAATCACTCGCGCTACGCCGACTGGGATTCCGTCTACGTGCTCGGCTCGCTCTCGCCTGCCGAGCGCCGCGAGTACGAGGAGCACCTCGAGACCTGCGACGCATGCCGCCGGTCGGTGTCCGAGCTCGCACCGATGCCGGGCCTCCTCGCCCGCCTGTCCACCGAGCGCGCTGAGGCGCTCCTCGACGAGTCCGACGGCGAGACGCCGTCGCCCCGCCCCGAACTGCTCGACGCCGTGCGGCGCGAGGCGCGTCGTCGCAGCCTCCGTCGCACGCGTACCCGGATCACGCTGGCCGCCGCGGCGGTGCTCGTCGTGGTCGCCGCCGTCGCCGTGCCGTTCGCCCTCACCCGACCGGCCGCTGATCGCCAGTCGGTGGCGTTCGAGGCCGTCGTCGACGTCCCCGTGTCCGCCACGGCGGTGCTCACCCCGGTCGAGTGGGGCACGCGCATCGAGCTCGACTGCACGTACGAGCCGGAGTCCGGCGACGACCATGCGCCCGAGGGCGGTTGGCCGTACGCGCTCATCGTCGTCGACCGGGACGGCCGGAGCACGGAGGTCTCCAGCTGGCGGGCCACGGCGGGTGCCACGGCGCGACTCGAGGCCGGAAGCGCACTCGGCGTCGACGACATCGCGTCGCTCGAGATCCGCTCCGTGACGACGGGCGATGTCCTGTTGCGGGGCGACGCCGAGGGCTGAACGACCCGGCTGGTTCGGGCTCAGGCGCGCGCGGGACGGGGTGCGGCGTGACGACCGCGCTCGGTGTAGGTGCGACGGTCGGATGCCGCGGCGACGGCGGAGCGGCGCTCGATGACGCGGCGCTCCGCTTCGCGGATCTCGAGCTCGGTCGTCATCGAGAGTCGGTCGGTCGCGAGCGCCGCGAGGCCCGCGGTCGCGATGGCGTGTGCGATGGTCATGGTCGTCGTCCTGTTCGGGGCGGCCGGGATCGGCCGCGACCGTTCCATGCTCGCGGCGATCACGACTCGGGGGATCCGGGCACTCCCCAACAACTGCCCCGGGAGTACACTGAGGTTCTCTCGTATTGGGGGCGCATGATCGTGGATCTCATCGCAGTACTCGCCAGTGCGGCATTCATCGGGCTCCTCGTCGGAACGTCGGTGCTCGCGGGGGCGGGATTCGGGCTCGAACAACGCGCGGGCGTCCTGGAGCGGCGCGATCCGGGGACCGCATCGGCCCTGCGTCGAGCGGGGACCGTCACCGACTTCTCCTTTGCGGGAATGTTCGGCGAGGGACTGTCCGCGGTGTGCACGCCGAGCCGGCGCACTTGGCATGACATGGCCAGGGTGCGGGCCTCCGACTCGGACCTGCGCGTCGAGCCGCCCGAGGAGGCATTGCCGCCGATGCCCGCGACGGTCGTCGCGCTGGCGCGGAGCGAACACGTTCCGCAGGCGTCGCGGACGCGGCATCCGTCACCGCCTCAGCCCGAGGCGCGGGCACCTCAGTCGGCCGGCGGAGCGAAGAACTCGGGCCACCAGGCCACCGCGAGCGGATAGCCCACGAACGACACGATGTCGAGGATCCAGTGCGCGATGACGAGCGGCATCGTGCGTCCCCAGCGTTGGTAGAACCAGCCGAACAGCACGCCCATCAGGGCATTGCCGAGGAACGGACCGAAGCCCTGGTAGAGGTGGTAGGTGCCCCGCAGCAGCGCGCTGGAGACGATCGTGGCCCACGGGCCGACCCCGAGCTCGCGGAAGCGAGTGAACAGGTAGCCCACCACGATGATCTCCTCGGTCAGCGCGGCCTCGAGGGCGCGCAGCACGAGGATGGGCACCGTCCACCAGAACCAGTCCGCCGGTGAGGTCTGCACGGCGACGGTGATGCCGAGCGCTCGCCCGATCGCGTAGAGCGCGATCCCCGGCACGCCGATGACGGCGACGAGCAGCAGGCCGGATGCCGCGTCGCGAGCCGGCCTCGTCAGATCGAAGCCGATGCGGCGGAACGGGTTCACCCCCGGCTGCCAGAGGAGGTACAGCGCGAGCGCGACCACGAACAGGCCGAAGAACACGTCGAGGAACTGGTAGGTGAAATCGAGCCACTCGCGGCTCGAACGAGAGGGATTGAGTGCCACGGACTGGTCGCCCAGCGCGCGCTCCTCGGTGAGCTTCGCGACCAGGGAGACGATCGAGTAGACCGCGGATGCGCCGAGCGAGAGGCCGAGGACGATGGCGACCTCGAGTCGCAGTCGTCGTGCAGCGGACATGCGGTCATCCTCGCACGCCCGGCCGCGACGCAAGAATCGTGCGCGATGAGAGCGGTTTCCCCTCCCGTGGCCCCCATCACGTTGCACGTCGATAACAGTTTGGCGTTCGGTTTGCTTCCCGGAACACCGCTCCTTAGTCTCGATCTACCAGCGATCCAGCGCGGCCAGAAGTCGTGCTGTCGACGCACACTCACCAGGAGGAACATTGAAGATCAAGAGATTTGGCGTCGCCGCCATTGCTCTTGCGGCCGCGGGAGCACTCACGCTCTCGGGTTGCACCAGCGGCGACTCCGGGGCCACCGGAGAGGCCGGTAGCTCGTCCGCGGTCATCACCACGAACGGCAGCGAGCCCCAGAACCCGCTGATCCCGACCAACACGAACGAGACCGGCGGCGGCAAGATCCTCGACGCGATCTTCGCCGGCCTGATCTACTACGACGCCGACGGTGCCCCGGTCAACGACATGGCCGAGTCCATCGAGACCGACGACGCGCAGACCTACACCATCAAGATCAAGCCCGACCAGAAGTTCTCGAACGGCGAGCCCGTCGACGCGAACTCGTTCGTCGACGCGTGGAACTACGGCGCGCTCCTCTCGAACGAGCAGCTCTCGAGCTACTTCTTCGAGTCGATCGAGGGCTTCAGCTACGACGAGGACTCGGAGCTCACGGGCCTCGAGGTCGTCGACGACCTCACCTTCACGGTCAAGCTGAAGCAGCCCGAGTCGGACTTCCCGCTGCGCCTCGGCTACTCGGCGTTCTACCCGCTGCCCGCATCGGCGTTCGATGACATCGAGGCGTTCGGTGAGAACCCGGTCGGCAACGGCCCGTACATGCTCGACGGCGAAGACGCCTGGAAGCACAACGAGAAGATCGACCTCGTCGTGAACCCCGACTACAAGGGTGAGCGTCAGCCGGCCAACGGCGGGCTCGACATCATCTTCTACGCCACGCAGGAAGCGGCCTACGCCGACCTCCAGGGCGGCAACGTCGACGTGCTCGACCAGATCCCCGCCGGTGCCCTCGGCACCTACGAGGACGAGTTCGCCGACCGTTCGGTGAACCAGGCCGCGGCGATCTTCCAGTCGTTCACGATCCCCGACCGCCTGGCCCACTTCTCAGGCGATGAGGGCAAGCTGCGTCGCGCCGCCATCTCGAAGGCGATCAACCGTGAAGAGATCACCGACGTGATCTTCTCGGGCACCCGCACCCCGGCACACGACTTCACGTCGCCGGTCATCGACGGATACTCCGAGGACATCCCCGGCTCCGACGTGCTCGACTTCGATGCCGCTGCGGCCAAGGACCTCTGGGCCCAGGCTGACGCCATCTCGCCGTGGACCGGTACCTTCCAGATCGCGTACAACGCCGACGGTGGCCACCAGGCCTGGGTCGACGCTGTCACGAACCAGCTGAAGAACAACCTCGGCATCGACGCGTCGGGCGCTCCCTACCCGACCTTCGCCGAGGCTCGTACCGCGATCACCGACCGCACCATCCAGACGGCGTTCCGCACCGGTTGGCAGGCCGACTACCCGGCCCTGTCGAACTTCCTCGGGCCGCTCTACTTCACTGGTGCCGGCTCGAACGACGGTGACTACTCGAGCCCCGAGTTCGACAGCCTCATCACGGAAGGTCTCGCCGAGACCGACCTCGACGCCGCGAACGCGAAGTTCCAGCAGGCTCAGGAGGTCCTGTTCAAGGACCTGCCCGCGATCCCGCTGTGGTACGCCACCGTGAACGGTGCCTGGAGCGAGACGGTCGACAACGTGCAGTACGGCTGGAACTCGGTGCCGCTGTACTACCAGGTCACCAAGAGCGAGTAATTCTCGATCGAGGACGACTCGGGGTTATACTCTGAGCCGCCCGTGGGGCGGCAGCCGAATGGCTGCCGCCCCACTCCCACGTACCCACCCGGTGCGCACCCGATCGGCGTAGCATCGTGTGGACGAACTCGCACAACGGTGAGGTTTCTTCAATATGTCAACAATCACGAACTGCGGGGCCTGATCCATGGCCGGCTATATCGTGCGCCGACTTCTCCAGGTGATCCCTGTCCTGCTCGGCACCACCTTCCTGATCTACTTCATGGTCTTCGCCATGCCGGGCGATCCGGTCGTCGGGCTCTTCGGCGACAAGACCCCGCCTCCGCAGGTGCTCGAGGCGCTCCGGGAGCGCTACCACCTCGACCAGCCATTCATCGTCCAGTACCTGATCTTCCTCGGCAACATCCTGCGCGGTGACCTCGGCGTCTCCTTCTCGGGTCAGCCGGTGGTCGAGATCCTCGCGCAGACGTTCCCCGTCACGCTCCGACTCGCGGCTCTCTCGGTGTTCTTCCTGATGGTCGCCGGCGTCTCGGTCGGCCTCGTCTCGGGCCTCCGCAAGGGCGGCATCTTCGACGCGAGCGCGCTCGTGGTGAGCCTCATCCTCATCTCGGTGCCCATCTTCGTCGTGGGCTTCGTGGCGCAGCTCATCTTCGGCATCCAACTCGGATGGTTCAGAACGACCGTGGGCACCGGCGCCCCGACGCAAGACCTGATACTCCCAGCACTGGTGCTGGCAACCGGAAGCTTCGCCCAGATCGTTCGACTGACGAGGGCGTCGGTCATCGAAACCGAGGGCCAGGACTTCGTTCGCACCGCCGCGAGCAAGGGCCTGTCCCGCCGGCGGATCGTGCCAGTGCACATCCTGCGCAATTCGCTCATCCCCGTCGTCACCTACCTCGCCGTCGACTTCGGCGTGCTCATGGTCGGTGCCGTCATCACCGAGGGCATCTTCAACGTGCCCGGCGTCGGCCGCACCGTCTATCAGGCGATCATCCGGGGGGAGAACCCCACGGTCGTCGCCTTCGTCACCGTCATGGTGCTGATCTATCTCGTGGTGAACCTGCTGATCGATCTGCTCTACGCCGTCCTTGACCCGAGGATCCGCTATGCCAAGTAACACCAACACTCGCCCCGATCAGCAGCATTACGTCGCTCCGATCGAAGAGACGCCAC
>DASUVU010000361.1:0-2653 GCA_036378815.1 Agromyces sp.
GTTGTAGTTCATGGACGCGGTCACACCGGCCGTCAGCAGCAGGGGAGCCGTCTCGCCGATCACGCGCGAGATCGAGAGCATGATGCCGGTCGTGATGCCTGCGATCGAGGTCGGCAGCACGACCTTCACGATCGTGAGCCACTTCGGCACGCCGAGCGCGTACGCGGCTTCGCGCAGCTCGTTCGGCACGAGCCGCAGCATCTCCTCGCTCGAGCGCACGACGACCGGGATCATGAGCACCGACAGTGCGACCGCGCCGGCGATGCCGGTGCGGGTGCCGGGGCCCCAGAAGATCGCGAACAGCGCGTAGGCGAAGAGGCCGGCGACGATCGAGGGGATGCCGGTCATGACGTCGACGAGGAAGGTGATGCCCTGCGCGAGCTTGCCGCGGCCGTACTCGACAAGGTAGATCGAGGTCATGAGCCCGATCGGGATCGAGATGAGCGCCGCGGTGCCCGTCATGAGCAGCGTGCCGACGATCGCGTGCAGCGCGCCGCCGCCCTCGCCCGTGACGTTGCGCATCGACATCGAGAAGAAGTCGAGGTCGAAGCGGTTGAGGCCGAACGTGACGACCGTGATGGTGAGCGAGACGAGCGGGATCATCGCGATCACGAACGCGCCCGTCACGAGGGCGGTGACGAGGCGGTCCATGGCGCGGCGGCGGCCCTCGACGAGCATCGAGAACAGCCAGATCGACGGGATGTAGAGGATGGCGCCGACGAGGAGTGCGCCGCCCCAGTTCAGGCCGGTGCCGGCCGCGAGCGCCATGACGCCGAACACGGCGAACGACACGGCGATCGCGGCGCCGAGGATGATCCACGGGACGGGCGTCGGCAGGCGACCCGCGGTGAGCGAGTTCGCGATGGGGGTGCCGGTGGCCGGCTCGGGCTTCATCGTCATGGTCATCAGTTGGCTCCCGAGAATTCCTTGCGACGGCTGACGATCCAGCGGGCGATCGCATTGACGATGAAGGTGACGATGAACAGGATGAGGCCGGTCGCGATGAGCACGTTGACGTTCATGCCGTACGCCTCGGGGAAGCTCAGCGCGATGTTCGCGGCGATCGTGGTCGGGTTCACCGAGGTGAGCAGCTGGAACGTGATGACGCCGGTCGCCGAGAGCACCATGGCGACGGCCATCGTCTCGCCGAGTGCCCGGCCGAGGCCGAGGACGGAGGCGGAGATGATGCCGGAGCGTCCGAACGGCAGCACCGCCGTGCGGATCATCTCCCAGCGCGTGGCACCGAGCGCGAGGGCGGCCTCCTCGTGGAGCACCGGGGTCTGCAGGAACACCTCGCGGCAGATGGCGGTCATGATCGGCAGGACCATGACGGCGAGCACGAGGCCTGCGGTGAGGATCGTGCGGCCGGTGCCCGAGACCGGGCCGGCGAAGAGCGGGAACCAGCCGAGGTTGTCGACCATCCAGGAGTAGATGGGCTGCACGGCCGGGGCGAGCACGCCGATGCCCCAGAGGCCGAAGACGACCGAGGGCACCGCGGCGAGCAGGTCGACGATGTAGCCGAGCACCGAGGCGAGCCGTCGAGGTGCGTAGTGCGAGATGAAGAGCGCGATGCCGATCGAGATCGGCACGGCGAAGAGCAGGGCGAGCGCGGCGGCCCAGACGGTGCCGAAGACGAGGGGGCCGACGTACTCCCAGAAGTTGGTGTCGAGGATCGACGCGTCATCGTGGCTGGCGACGAGCGCCGGGATGCTCTGGATGATCAGGAAGAGCGCGACGGCGGCGAGGGTGACGAGGATCATGGAGCCGGCGAAGACCGCCGAGCCGGAGAATGCCCGATCGCCGGGACGCTGCTTCGCCTTGATGACGGCGGGTGTGGTGCTCATCTGGCGCTTACCCTCGGGATTCTGTGGTGGTTCAGGGACATGGTCGTGCCCGACCCCGTCGGATACCGATCGATCCTCGGGGGTCGGGCACGTTCCGTACTACTGGATCGAGTCGATCGCAGCGTTGATCTGGTCGCGGAGCGAGTCCGAGATCGGGGCGGAGCCGGCGGCCTCGGCCGCGGCGTCCTGGCCCTCGGGGCTGGCCACGTAGGAGAAGTACGACTTCACGAGCTCGACGTTCTCCGAGTCGGCGTACTGCTGGCAGCCGATGAGGTAGCTCACGAGGATGATCGGGTAGACACCGGCCTCCTCGGTCGCGTGGTCGACCTCGATCGCGAGGTCGCCCTCCGAGCGGCCCTCGGCGAGCGGCGAGGCGTCGACGACGGCTGCCGCGGCCTCGGGCGAGTACGACACGTACTCGTCGCCGACCTTGATCGAGACGGTGCCCAGCTCGCCGGCGCGTGACGCGTCAGCGTAGCCGATGGTTCCGGTGCCGTTGGTCACGGCGTCGACCACACCGGAGGTGCCCTGCGCGCCCTCGCCGCTCTCGAGCGGCCACACGCCGTCGGGCTCGTAGGTCCACACCTCAGGCGCCGTGGCGGCCAGGTCGTCGGTGAAGTTCTCGGTCGTGCCCGAGTCGTCCGAGCGGTGCACCGGGGTGATCGCCTGGTCGGGGAGCGTCGCGTCGGGGTTCTGCTCGGCGATGGCCGGGTCGTTCCACTTGGTGATCGTGCCGGCGAAGATGCCCGTGACGGTCGCGGCGTCGAGGTCGAGCGAGTCGACGCCCTCGACGTTGAAGATCACGGCGA
>DASUVU010000362.1:0-6258 GCA_036378815.1 Agromyces sp.
GTCGGGATCGTCGGAGTCGACCACCGCCATGACCTGCGCGATCGGCGGCTGGCCCGGTCGCGGTGCCCCGAGGATCAGGAAGCTCGTGACATCGCGCGGCGAGTCGACCACCCAGTCTCCCCACGCCTGCAGGAACGCCGCGGTGTCGGTGGCGTCGAACGCGAGCTGGGCGAAGCCGAGGTCGCCGACCTCGTCGACCTCGAACTCGAACGCGGTCACGATGCCGACGTTCGCACCGGCGCCGCGCACGGCCCAGAAGAGGTCGTGGTGCTCGGTGGCATCCGCTCGCACGATGCTCCCGTCGGCGAGCACCAGCTCGACCGCGCGCACGTGGTCGATGGTGAGCCCGTGCTCGCGGACGAGCCAGCCGATGCCGCCTGCCGTCGCCAGTCCGCCGACGCCGACCCCGCCGTAGTCGCCCGATGAGAGCGCCCAGCCATGCGGAGCGAGGAACGCCGCGACATCCTTCCATCGCGCTCCGGCGCCGATGCGCACGAGTCGCCTGGACGAATCGAGCACCTCCATGCCGTCGAGGCGGGCGAGGTCGATCACGATACCGCCGTCGTTCGTCGACCGGCCGCTGATGCCATGGCCGCCGCTACGCACGCCGAGGGGCACATCCGCGTGGCGACGGGCGAAGTCGACGGCGAGCGCGACCTCGCCGGCATCGCCGGGTCGGAGCACGAGTCCCGGCGAACCGCCCCGCATGTAGGTCGACCTGGTTCGCGCGTAGGCCGCATCGCCCGGCTCGATCGCGTGGTCGGCGAGCTCCGCTGGAATCGCGTCGTAGTCGATGCCCGGGCGGCGCTTCGCCCGCACCGCGGTGCTGCGCCCGACCCACGTGGGAGTGACGAGGGCCGCGGCATCCGACGGGCGAAGCTCCCGCGCGACCGCCTCGCGGAGCGCGGGCGCGACCTCCTCGCCGAAGTGCTGGATCGTGGCCGGATCATCGCTCGCGAGGATGAAGGTGCCCACGCCGTCGTCGACGACGTACGGCAGCAGCTGCTCGACCCACTGCGTCGCCGGGCCATCGAGGAACCGGCCGCCATCCCCCGACGAGAAGCGACCACCGATGTTCACGAGGCGGCGGATCTCGCGCGGATCACGACCCGCGTCGACCGCGGCCTCGTCGATGGCCGCGTTGCCCTCGGCGAACTGGCCCGGCTTCATGTAGCCGAGCGACGGGAGCCAACCGTCGCCCTTGCGTCCGGTGAGCCGCAGCATGCGCGGCTTGTACGCGCCGATCCAGATGGGGATGTTGTGCGCCGGTGCGGGTCCGCGCTTCGCGCCGCTGACCCGGTAGTACTTTCCCTCGACCTGGAACCGTGCCCGCTCGGCCTGATCCCAGACACCGCGGATGATGTCGATCGCCTCGGAGAGCGCGTCGACCGCCTGGCCGGGCGTCAGGCGGCGACCGCCCATGGCCTCGATCGCGTCCCAGAAGCCCCCCGAGCCGAGGCCCAGCTCGAACCGACCGCCGCTCAGCAGGTCGAGGCTCGCCGCGGCCCTGGCGAGTACGGCCGGCGGTCGCAGCGGCAGGTTCGCGACGTTGGCCGACAGGTGGATGCGCTCGGTGCGCGCCGCGACCCAGGTGAGCAGCGTCTGCGTGTCGTGGAACGCTGGCTGGTAGGGGTGGTCCTGGAAGGTGACGAGGTCGTACCCGGATGCCTCGGTCAGCTCCGCGAGGCGCACCGCCGCCTGCGGCGGGTCGTTTCGCGGGGTGATGAACGTACCGAACTGCAGCTCGTGGCCGTAGTGCATCCTGCTCCGATCGTGATCTCTCGAGGTCGTTCCTCCATCGTGCTGGAGTCGGCGCGCATCCTCCAGTCAGTGGTAAGCTACTTACTGATGGTAAGTCAGCAGTCCACGCCCGAGCTCAGCCACCGCCTCGCCGACCTCGGCCACATCGACGAGGAGGCCTGTCGTCGCTTCCAGTCCACGGTGGAGTTCGCCGGACGCAAGTGGAACGCGGCGATCCTGCTCGCGGGCGTGCGCGGCGCCCGCCGGTTCTCGGAGTATCGGGAGGCCGTGACGGGCATCTCCGATCGCCTGCTCGCCGCCCGCCTCCGAGAGCTCGAACTGGAGGGGCTCATGGAGCGGCACGTGCGTGCGACCACGCCCGTGACGGTCAACTACAACCCGAGCTCCGACGGGCTCCGACTCATCGAGCTGCTGCAGCCGCTCACCGAGTGGGGCCTGGAGCACGGGCGGCGGACCGCCGCGGCGGGCGCCGCCGAGTAGGGCCGCGACCGTCGCGGCCTCAGATCGCGCGGTGGTCGACGAACGGCATTCGCGGCCCGCGACGCGGACGCCCGCGCACCCCGGCCGCCTCGAGGAGCCGCACCACCCGATAGCGGTGCCCCGCCCACGGCGACATCGCCTCGAGCATCTCGTCGTCGGTCATGTCGCGACCCCATAGCGCATGGCCGACGTAGTTCGAGAGGTGGTAGTCGCCGACCGAGAGCGCGTCGGGGTCGCCGAAGGCGCGCTGGGCGACCTCGGCGGCGGTCCACGCGCCGACGCCGGGCATGAGGGTGAGGCGCGCCGCGGCATCCGACGGGCTCATGGCCGCCGCGTCTTCGAGGCGAGCAGCGTACCGAGCGGCGTTCACGACGGTGCGGGCCCGACGCGGGTCGACGCCCGCCCGGTGCCACTCCCACGTGGGGATCGACGCCCAGCCCGCGGGCGACGGCGCGACCTGCATCCGCCTCGGCGTCGGACCGGGCGCCGGCTCGCCGTACATCCACACGAGTCGGCGCCACGAGTCGTGAGCCTGCAGCGTGATGACCTTCTGCTCGAGGATCGCCGGCACGAGGGCCTCGAACACGGCGGCGGTGCGCGCCATCCGGATGCCGGGATTGCGGCGGTGCGCGTCATCGAGCAGTGGGATGCCGGGATCGAAGCCGCTCGGATCGTCGTGCTCACCCAGCACCGCCGGTGCCTGCGCGACGGCGGTTGCGGCGCCCGGACCCCAACCGCTGCAGCGGAACTCGTCGGGGCCGCGCTGCTCGTACCGCAGCGTGGCGACGCCCGAGCCGGTGCGCGTCGTGCGCCAGACGGCGCCCGCCGCGTCGAGCTTGAACGTCGGGTCGCCGGGGCCCCGCCGCAGCACCCCGAGCGTCTGGCGAAGGTCGGTCGGATGCCGCGGCCGCCAGGTCAGCTCATGCTCGGCGATCACCGTCCAAGTCTGCCCGACTCGGCTGACAGCGGTGCGCTGCATGAACCACGGGCTGAGCAGTCAACCCCTGACGTGGCCCACGGCAGCTCGCCTACGGTCGGACACAGGGCGGATGCAGCACCCGATCCGTCGCCTGAACGAAGGAGCACCGATGTCCGATCCCGAGATCACGCCGTCCCAGCCCGCCGACGACAAGATCGTCGATCCCGAAGACCTTCCCTCGCAGATCGAGGTGACCGAGCGCGACGGAGTCACGCGCGTCGATATCGCGGATGACGCGGAGACCCGTCCCGGCGACATCGAACCGCTCGCCGACGACGCCTGATCGCTTCCCCGGCTTCCCGCACGCCCCGGCGCGTCGTCGATGCCTTCCGACCGCCCGCACTGTCAACCCCGTGACATCCGACTGCGGCCCACGTAGACCGGAAGGATGCGAGCACTCACGTGGCAGGCGACCGGGAAGGTATCGGTCGAGGAGGTTCCCGATCCGAAGATCGAGGAACCCACCGACGCCATAGTGCGCATCACCTCGACGGCGATCTGCGGATCCGACCTGCACCTCTACGACGTGTTCGGTCCGTTCCTCGACAAGGGCGACATCCTCGGGCATGAACCGATGGGCGTCGTCGAGGAGGTCGGCGGCGACGTGCGGACGCTGGCGGTCGGGGACCGCGTGGTGATCCCGTTCGTGATCGCCTGCGGCGAGTGCTTCATGTGCCGTCGTGGCCTGACGACCCAGTGCGAGACGACGCAGAACCGCGACACGGGCACGGGCGCCGACCTCTACGGCTACACCGAGCTGTACGGATCCGTTCCCGGCGGCCAGGCCGAGTACCTGCGTGTCCGACGTGCGGACTTCAACGCGTACAAGGTGGGTCGCGACCTGCCCGACGAGCGCTACCTCTACCTCAGCGACATCCTTCCGACCGCATGGCAGGGCGTCGCCTACGCCGACGTGCCACCCGGCGGAACGCTCGGGGTGATCGGACTCGGCCCGGTCGGCCAGTTCGTCGCGCGCATCGGCAGGCACCTCGGCCATCGCGTGCTCGCGGTCGACCCGGTGCCCGAGCGACGGCTCATGGCCGAACGGTACGGCGCGGAGGTGTTCGACCTGACTGACGACGTCCTCGAGCACCTGCGCGACGCGACCGACGGGCGCGGGCCCGACTCGGTCGTCGACGCGGTGGGCATCGAGGCGCACGGCAACCCGGGCACCGCATTCCTGCAGACCGCGGTCGGCCTCCTCCCCGACGCCGTCGCCAAGAAGCTCATGACCACTGCGGGCGTCGACCGGCTCGCTGCCATGATGCTGGCCATCGACGCGGTGCGCCGCGGCGGCACGGTCTCGCTGAGCGGGGTCTACGCCGGAACCGCCGACCCGATGCCGCTCATGACCATGTTCGACAAGCAGCTGTCGTTGCGGATGGGCCAGTGCAATGTGCACCGCTGGCGCGACGAGCTGCTCCCGCTGGCCGAGGACCCCGCCGACCCCCTCGGCCTCGAGGATCTGGCGACGCACCGGGTGCCGCTCGATCGGGCTCCCGAGATGTACGAGACGTTCAAGAACAAGGAGGACGGATGCATCAAGGTGGTGCTGAAGCCATGACCACGCCGGCGCCCGCCGAGCTGACCGATGAGGAGACGGGCCGCTCGCACATGCGGCCGATGGCCCTGCCATCACCGCGTGGGCCCCTCAGCACGGCGTTGATCGAGCTGCTCGGTGCATCCCGTTCCGGCGACGCGGCAGCGGATGACGCGTTCGACGTGACCCGTGCGGCCGAGCGGCTCGCCACGATCGCCCAAGGTGCCGTCGAGGCATCCGACGACCTGCTCGTCGACGACGACGTGCAACTCGCGCTCTTCCTCATGTACGAGCTGCACTACGGCGGGCTGGAGGGCGTCGACGACGACTGGGAATGGGACCCGCGCCTGCTCTGGGTGCGTGCCGACATCGAGCACGCGTTCGAGGCCGCGCTGCGCGAACGGGTGCCGCAGCCGGTCGCGACACGCGGTGTTCCCGAGGCGCTGTTCGCGCTCACCGAGGACGACGGCGGGCCGAGCCTGTCGGCGTTCGTCGAGCGCGAGGCGACCACCGACCAGGTGCGCGAGGTGCTCGCGTGCCGCACGATCTACACGCTCAAGGAGGCCGATCCGCACAGCTGGGCGATCCCCCGCCTGCGCGGTCGGGCCAAGGCGGCGCTCGTCGAGATCCAGGCGGACGAGTACGGCGGCGGCCGGCCAGACCGCCTGCATGCCTCGATCTTCGTGAAGTGCCTGGGCGCGGCGGGCCTCGACGCCCGGTACGGCGCGTACGCCGACCTGGTGCCCGCCACCGTGTACACGTCGATGAACGTCATGTCGTTCTTCGGCCTGCACCGCCGGTTCCGCGGAGCGATCGCGGGACACCTCGCGGCATACGAGATGACGTCGTCGCTCCCGTGCCGTGCCTACGCCACCGGGCTCCGGCGGCTCGGATTCGACGACGACGTCACCGACTACTTCGACGAGCACGTCGAGGCCGACGCGGTGCACGAGCAGGTCGCCGCGCGCGACCTCGCGGGCTCGCTCGCCGAGGACGAGCCCGAGCTCGTGGCCGACATCCTGTTCGGCGCGGCCGCCTGCCTCGCGATCGACGGCGACCTCTGGGGCGGCGTGCGGCAGCGGCTCGAGGCCGGCGAATCGGCGCTGCGGGAGCCGCTGCCGTGAACCGAGAGCCATCCGCGGCCAAATCGACTCGGCCCGTCACGATCACGGCGTGCCCCGACGGGCCGCTGCTCGTGCGTGGCCGGCTCGAGCTCGTCGACGACGAGGGCCGTCGCGTGCAGCCGAACCGCAGCACGTTCGCCCTGTGCCGCTGCGGGGCGTCGGCGATCCGTCCCTTCTGCGACGGCTCGCACAAGCTCGTGGGCTTCAGGACGGGGCCGCCCGCGCGAATGCCCGCGATCACGTTCGACGAACCCTGAGGCTCGGATGGGAGGGGCGAGGCGGATGCCGGGGCAGCGCCGGGCGGGGGGATGCCGCGAGTTCAGGCTCCAGGCAGCCGGAAGGTCCTCCCCTGCACGCTCCTCGGCGTGATGCGC
>DASUVU010000363.1:0-2926 GCA_036378815.1 Agromyces sp.
GTACTACGTCGACGTGCCGCAGGGCGCCCCGCTCGTGCGGTTCATCGGGATCTCGCCCGGGCTCGTCTA
Source organism: Agromyces sp. (assembly GCA_036378815.1). GTDB lineage: Bacteria > Actinomycetota > Actinomycetes > Actinomycetales > Microbacteriaceae > Agromyces. The sequence continues at coordinate 70 of DASUVU010000363.1, forward strand.
CTCCGACGGCGCGTGGACGTACACGGCCGGCTCGCCCCGGTACCAGTGGACCGCCGCCGCCATCGACGGAGCCCGCGCCGCGAGCATCCCGTGGGTCGTCGTCGGCATGCACAAGCCGTGCCTCTCGATGGGGCAGTACACCTGCGACCCGGGCGCCGACCTCGTGAACCTCCTGCTCCAGAAGCGCGTCGACCTCGTGCTCGGCGGCCACGAGCACCTGTACCAGCGCTCCAAGCAGCTCGTCACGCGGGCCGGATGCACCTCGCTCACCATCGGCGGCTACAACCCCGCGTGCGTCGCCGACGCCGACAGCGACCTCGTGCGGGGTGCCGGAACCGTCTTCGCGACGGTCGGCACGGGCGGGATCCAGCTGCGCGACGTCACGACGACCGATGCCGAGGCCGGCTACTTCGTCACGTCGTCCGGGCTCAACCAGAACCCGACGTGGGGCAACCTCGACGTCTCGGCGACCTCCACCACGATGACGGCGCGATTCCTGCCCGCGACGGGTGGCACGTACACCGACGCCTTCACGATCACGGGGGGCCAGGCGGGCAACGCGCCGCCGGTCGCGGCGTTCACCCCGACGTGCGCCGGGCTCGGCTGCACGGTCGACGGCAGTGCGTCGACCGATCCCGACGGCCTCGTGACCGACTACGCCTGGCAGTTCGGCGACGGCGGCACCGCGACCGGACCCACCGCCTCGCACACCTATGCCGCGGCGGGCAGCTACACGATCACCCTCACGGTCACGGACGACGACGGCGCCACGGCGTCGACGACGGCGGCCGTGACGGCCGTCGATCCGGGCGGGCCCGCGGTCATCGCCTCCGACGCGTTCGGGCGCGAGGTCGTGAACGGACTCGGCTCAGCCGACGTCGGCGGCCCATGGACCTTCACGGGCGCGAGCTCGTCGTACTCGGTCACGGGTGGCACCGGGCGACTCCGGATGGCCACGCTGGGGGGGACCCTCAACGCGTACCTCGACGGCGCGTCGCAGCAGGCGGGCGACCTGCGGTTCAGCATCGCCGTCGACAAGCCGCCCACGGGCTCCGGCATCTTCATCTCGGCGATCGGCCGCCGGGTCGCGGTCGTGGGCGCCTACCAGGCGAAGATCGTGCTCCGCGTCGGCGGGACGGTCGGCATCTCGCTCGTCCGGGTGAACACGAGCGGCGGGGGAGAGGTCGCGCTCACGCCGGCCATCAACATCCCCGGGCTCGTGTACGCGGCGGGCGACCGCCTCAACGTGCGCCTGCAGGTCATCGGCGCCTCGCCGACGACCCTCAACCTCAAGGTGTGGAAGGCCGGCACGCCCGAGCCGGCGGCCTGGCAGCGAACGGCGACGGATGCCACGGCCGGCCTGCAGGCCGCGGGTGGCATCGGCCTGCGCACCTACCTCTCCAGCACCGCAACGAACGCACCCGTGACGGCGACGATCGACGATCTCGTGCTCACGGCGCCCTGACGGGCGGCTGGAAGCCCGGTTGCCGATGGCCCTCGTCGTCGGTTAGGATGGAGCGTCACGCGTGTGACATCCCTGTCCGCATGCCCGCCGCGGAAATCATAACGCTCTACTTCGCGACGGGCTCGATTCTGTCCTTTACGGAGCATTCACTACATGACAACCGCAACGACCAAGGCGCCCAAGCAGGTCGCAATCAACGACATCGGATCTGCTGACGATTTCCTCGCCGCGGTCGAGAAGACCCTGAAGTTCTTCAACGACGGCGACCTGATCGAGGGTACCGTCGTGAAGATCGACCGCGACGAGGTCCTCCTCGACGTCGGTTACAAGACCGAGGGTGTGATCCCCTCCCGCGAGCTTTCCATCAAGCACGACGTCGATCCCAGCGAGGTCGTCGGCGTCGGCGACACCGTCGAGGCCCTCGTTCTCCAGAAGGAGGACAAGGAAGGCCGACTCATCCTGTCGAAGAAGCGCGCGCAGTACGAGCGCGCTTGGGGCGATGTGGAGAAGATCAAGGAGGCCGACGGCGTCGTGACCGGCACGGTCATCGAGGTCGTCAAGGGCGGCCTGATCGTCGACATCGGCCTGCGCGGCTTCCTTCCCGCGTCGCTCATCGAGCTCCGCCGCGTCCGCGACCTCACGCCGTACCTCGGCCAGGAGATCGAGGCGAAGATCCTCGAGCTCGACAAGAATCGCAACAACGTCGTGCTCTCACGCCGCGCCCTGCTCGAGCAGACGCAGTCCGAGTCGCGTTCGACGTTCCTCGCGAACCTCCACCCGGGCCAGATCCGCAAGGGTGTCATCTCGTCGATCGTCAACTTCGGTGCGTTCGTCGACCTCGGTGGCGTCGACGGTCTCGTCCACGTCTCCGAGCTCTCGTGGAAGCACATCGAGCACGCCAGCGAGGTCGTCGAGGTCGGCCAGGAGGTCACCGTCGAGGTGCTCTCCGTCGAGCTCGACCGCGAGCGCGTCTCCCTGTCGCTCAAGGCGACGCAGGAGGACCCGTGGCAGGTCTTCGCCCGCACCCACGCGATCGGCCAGGTCGCACCGGGCAAGGTCACGAAGCTCGTTCCGTTCGGTGCGTTCGTGCGCGTCGCCGACGGCATCGAGGGCCTCGTGCACATCTCGGAGCTGTCGGGCAAGCACGTCGAACTCGCAGAGCAGGTCGTGTCGGTCGGCGAAGAGGTCTTCGTCAAGGTCATCGACATCGACCTCGAGCGTCGCCGCATCTCGCTCTCGCTCAAGCAGGCCAACGAGGGCGTCGACCCCGAGGGCACCGAGTTCGACCCGGCGCTCTACGGCATGCTCACCGAGTACGACGAGCAGGGCAACTACAAGTACCCCGAGGGCTTCGACCCCGAGACGAACGAGTGGCGCGAGGGCTTCGAGGCC
>DASUVU010000364.1:0-2688 GCA_036378815.1 Agromyces sp.
CTGGTCGTGGGCCGCGTCCTCGACGTGGTGCCGGTGGGTCCCGGCGCACTGCCCCAGCCCCGACGCTCGGTACCCGACATCCCGCCCGAGGGCGTGCTCGAACTCGCCGTCGAGCCCACGGGGCTCCGCGACCTCCTCGCCGGAGTGCCCGGCGCCACGGCCGTGAAGGGGCCGCCGCCGGGAGTCACGATCCTCGACGGCGGAAGCGCCCTGCTCGAGCGCTTCCGGCTGACGTTCCGCATCGAGCCGGCTGGGCCGCCGACGGGCCTGGCCGGCGCCGACCAGGCCGGCGACGCGGCATCCGCTGCCTGAGTCGAGCGCACCTCGCAGACCGCCGCGCTCGACGGTCAGACGACCGACAGTGGCTCGTGCGGCTCGGCCGGGAGCATGACGGCGATCGGGTCGCCCGCGCGCACGACGCCGCCCTCGATCACGACGGCCATCACGCCGGCCCGGCGATGCGGGCCCCCGGCGTCGCGGCGGATGAGGCGGCGCATGAGGCCGGGCTGGAACCGGTCGATCTGCACGCACGGGTTCCGCAGGCCGGTGAGCTCCACCTCGGCGGCATCCCCGAGCCGGATTCGCGTGCCACGCGGCAGGGCGAGGAGGTCGAGGCCGACGGTCGTGACGTTCTCGCCGAGCTCACCGGGCTCGACCTCGTGACCCTCGACGGCGAGTTCGTCGAACAGCTCGCGCTGGAGGAGGTGCACCTGACGGAGGTTCGGCTCCGTCCATGTGCCTCGGAAGCGGGAGCGCTTCCGAACCGTGGCGCCGGCGTGGGCGTCCCCCTCGATGCCGTGGCCCTCGATCAGGCGGATCTCGTCGCGCAACGGCTTCGAGAACCGGTGGGCGTCGTCGCGGGCGACCGCGACGACCGAGGGAGGCCGGGCGCCGGTGCTCACGGCGCCACGTACACCTTGCGCAACGTCTGCCGCACGGTCCAGACCGTGCGCATGCCCGCTTCGAGCCGCACGAGCGAACCTGGCGCGAGCACGATCGGCGCCAGCGTCGGATGCTCGAACTCGACCGTCGCGGCGCCGGCGAGCACCACGAACACCTCGTCGGCCTCGACGTCGCGCATGGCGCCAGGCGTCATCTCCCATACGCCGACGGTTCGGCCGGGCTCCTCGTCGATCACGAGGTGACCCGTGGTGGGCGCACCGGCCACGACCTGGTCGGACTCGACCGGCACGTGCTCGAGTGCGACGGATGCTGCGGCGAGGAGCGTTCCCGCCGGCATCCGGATCTCGTCGGTTCCGTCGGCTCGGTCGTCCATTCCTCTCACCCCGTTCACGAGTCGAAGCCCAGGCCGAGCGCATCCAGGGTCTTCAGCAGCAGGTTGCGTCGCCCGCCATCGTGGTCGGCGCGGTCGAGCGACCATCGCGTGGCGTTGATGCCGATCGCGGCCGCGGGCTCGGGCGGGAAGGGCAGCGGTCGCTCCCGCACCATGCGAAGGCGCGTGCGCTCGTTGTCGCGTCGTTCGAGCTGGTCGAGCATGACCTCGGCGGCGAAACGCGTGGCGGCGACTCCGAGCCCCGTGAACCCGGCCCCGTAGGCGACGCGGTCATCACGAGCGGTGCCGTAGAACGCGCAGAACCGCGTACTCGTGTCGATGACGCCCGCCCACCGGTGCGTGAACCGCAGCCCCTCGAGCTGTGGGAACGTCGTGAAGAAGTGCGAAGCGAGCCGCTCGAACGACTCGGACCGACGTTCGTACTCGGCGCGCACCCGTCCGCCGTAGTTGTAAACGGCGTCGTACCCGCCGAATAGGATCCGGTTGTCGCGGCTCAGTCGGTAGTAGTGGAACTGGTTCGCCATGTCGCTGATGCCCTGCCGGTTCGACCAGCCGATGTCGGCGAGCTGCTCGGGGCCGAGCGGCTCGGTCATCAACACGTAGTCGTAGACGGGAACGGTCATCAGCCGGTTGCGCTTCAGCATGCTCGGGAACGCGTTGGTGGCGAGCACCGCGTGATGGGCGACTATGCGGCCGCCGTCGGTCACGAGCGTCACCGCCCCGGTCGAACCCGGAGTCTCGAGGCGTCGCACGGGGGAGTGCTCGTAGATCTCGACCCCCAGCTCCTCGGCGACCCTCGCGAGCTCCGCCGCCAGCTTCCCCGGATGCAGCAGCGCGCTCGTGCGGGTCTCCCACACGGCCCCGAGGTAGGTCGGCGACGCCACCTCGGCGCGAACCTCGGCTTCGTCGAGCAGTCGGATCGTGTGATCGCCGCGTGCCGCGGCATCCGCTGCCGTCTCATGGAGCCACTCGACCTGGTGCGGCTCGGTCGCGACGCTGAGGGCGCCACTGCGTTCGAACTCGAAGTCCATGCCGAGTTCGGACTCCGACGCCTCGATCGCGTCGAGGTTCTCGAGGCCGAGTCGGTCGAGCGTGTCGAGCTCGTCGGGCCACCGCGAGAGTCCGTTCTCGCGGCCGTGCGTGAGACTCGCCTCGCAGAAGCCGCCGTTGCGACCGGATGCCGCCCATCCGATCCGCTTGGCCTCGAGCAGCACGACGTGCGTGGCCGGGTTGCGTCGCTTCGCGAGCACCGCGGCCCAGAGGCCGGTGTAGCCACCGCCCACGATCGCGAGCTGCGCGACGCGGTCGCCAGAGAGCGTCGGGCGTGCGGGCCTCGCGTCGCCGGGCAGGTCATCGAGCCAGAAGACCTCCTGCCGCGTGTCGGCGAGCGAGTG
>DASUVU010000365.1:0-4257 GCA_036378815.1 Agromyces sp.
GGAGGCCGCGCACGAGGGCCACGTGCGCAGCCGTGCCGGAGTGGCTGGCCGTCGCGATCGCCGCGTCCTCACCGCGGAGGGACACGCCCGACGTCATGACGGCGACCGCCTGGAACGGCTTCAGGCACGACCTGGGGAAGACGGGGGTGCGGGTGTCCCCGAGCGAGCGGAGCAGCTCACCCTCGGGGGAGAGCACGACGGCGGAACCGGCGTGCCTGGACTCGATGAAACCACTGCGCTCGACCACGGCGAGTTCGACGGCGTCGTTGACGGAGAATGTACCGGGCACCGCGCTACCCGAGCGACGCGAAGCCGTCGTCGAGCACGCGGATCGCGTCGTCGATGAGCGCGTCGCTCACCGCGAGACTCGGCAGGAAGCGCAGGACGTTGCCCCACGTGCCGGCGCTCAGGAAGAGCACGCCGTGCTGTGCGGCGTACGCGACGAGGCGCGAGACGGCGTCGGGGTTCGGCACCTTGGTGGTGTCGCCGGTGCCGGGCTGCACGAGCTCGATCGCGATCATCGCGCCCTTGCCGCGGATGTCGCCGATGATGTCGTAGCGCTGCTGCAACCGCTCGAGGCCCGCCCTCAGGGTCGACTCGATGCGGTCGGCCTCGGCGAGCAGCCCGTTCGACTCGATCGCCTCGAAGACCGCGATCGCGGCGGCGCAGGCCACGGGGTTTCCGCCGAACGTGCCGCCGAGCCCGCCGGGCTGCGACGCGTCCATGACCTCGGCCCGGCCCGTCACGGCGGCGAGCGGGAGACCGCCCGCGATGCCCTTCGCCGAGAGCACGAGGTCGGGCACCCACTCGAAGTGCTCGCTCGCGAAGAACCGGCCGGTGCGGGCCATGCCGCTCTGGATCTCGTCGGCGATCATGACGACGCCGTTCTCGGTGCACCAGTTCTGCAACCGGGGAAGGTAACCCTCGGCGGGCACCATGAACCCGCCCTCGCCCTGGATCGGCTCGACGACGAGGCAGGCGAGGTCGCTCGCCCCGACGACCTTCTCGAGGTAGCCGATGGTGCGGGCCGCGGCATCCGCCCCCGACAGGCCGTCGCGATAGGGGTACGAGCTCGGGGCGTGATACACGTCACCCGCGAACGGACCGTAGCCGGTCGCGTACGGGTGGGCCTTGTAGTTCATGGCCATCGTCAGGTTGGTGCGGCCGTGGTACGCGTGGTCGAGCACGGCGACACCGCGACGACCGGTGAACCGGCGCGCGATCTTCACGCCGTTCTCGACGGCCTCGGCACCGGAGTTCACGAGCACGGTCTTCTTCTCGAAGCGACCCGGGGTGTGGGCGGCGAGGAGCTCGGCGACGCGCACGTACTCCTCGTACGGGGTGATGGTGAAGAGGGTGTGGATGACGTCCTGCAGCTGACCTGCCGCGGCGGCGACGACGCCCTGCTCGGTGTGGCCGACGGTGGTCACGCCGATGCCCGCACCGAAGTCGATGAACTGGTTGCCGTCGACATCGACGAGGATCGCCCCGTTCGCGCGTTCGATGTACACGGGCAGGGCGGAGGAGACGCCCGCCGACACGACCTTCGATCGCCGTGCGTGAAGCTCCCGGGACTTCGGGCCGGGGATTTCGGTCACGATCCGGCGTTCCTGCGGCACGGAGTACACGGGCGCGGTCGCGCTCTCTGTGGGGGTCTGGGTGTCAGTCATGATGCCCCCAAGCCTATCCCGGTCGGGCATCGCCCCCATGGCGGCCGACAGGGCAGAATCGGATGACGCGACCCACCGATCGGAGGCACGGCATGCTCGGCGAACACCGGTACGACGTCGAGGTCGAATGGCTCGGCGACCGCGGCGAGGGCACGTCGCACTACCGGGCGTACGGACGCCAGCACGTCGTGCGCGCGGCGAACAAGGCCCACCCCATCGACGGTTCGAGCGACCGGGTGTTCCACGGCGATCGCGAGCGCTGGAACCCCGAGGAACTCTTGCTCGCCGCCCTCAGCCAGTGCCACATGCTCTCGTACCTGCACGTGGCCACGAGGCACGGGGTGGTCGTCCGCGGGTATACGGATGCCGCGACGGGAACCATGGTGGAGGACGGCCGCGGCGGCGGCGCCTTCATCGAGGCGACGCTGCGCCCCAGGGTGGTGGTGGCGGATGCCGCGATGCTGGCGACGGCCGAGGAGATCCACGCCGAGGCGGCCGAGAAGTGCTTCATCGCGGCATCCGTCGCGTTCCCCGTGCACCACAGGCCGGTCGCCGTCGTCGCCGAGTGACGGGTTCACGGCCGGTCGGGTCTCGAGGCACCGCTTCGCGGCTCCTCGACCCGCAGCTCAGCCGACCGAGGGCACGGTTGCGGGCGGGCAGGTGTCGCCGCCGACGAGCCTCGAGCAGGGCGGGAAGAACGGCGGGAGCCGCTCGGCCTCGGGGTCGCCGAACCAGCGATGCCAGATCCGCCAGAAGTTGAGGTTGCCGAACGCCGAGCACGCGTCGCCCGCATCCGGATTCGCGAGCGTCGCATCGCTCGGCTGGTACGGCGTGTAGTTGTAGAGGTTCGCCGTCGCCTGGTTGCGGATCTCGACGGGGGACGCGCCGCACGCGGCATCGGGGTGGTATCCCACGTCGACGGTGCCGACGTGGAAGCGGCGGTCGGGCTCCTCGGTGTACTGCCGGAACTGCCAGGCTGCGTGGTACACCTGATTGAAGAAGCCGAAGTACTCCGTGTCGCAGTCGGCGGTGTCGGGGCATCCGTAGCCCGTCGCCCGGTCCAATCCCCGCACGGTCGGTCGCGTGAGCAGCGACTGCTCCTTCTGCAGCAGCACGAGCAGGGTCTGCGGGCTGATCCCGCATGCGACCGACACCTTCGCGAGGATGCGGCTGGCGCGCTCACGGATGCCGCCGCGGTACTCCGAGCAGTGCCCCTCGCCTTCGGCCGGCTGGGTGGTCGTGGTCTGCAGGTAGTCGGCGAGGCAGCGCACGCCCTCGTCGGGGCGGCACGGCAGGGACTCGAGGAAGGCCTGGATGTCGTCCTCGTCCATCGCCGAACTGTCGAAGAACGCGTCGTCGCTCACGATGTAGCCGGGATCGAACTCCGAAGTGGGAGCCTCCTCTGCCTCCGCCGTCGATGCCGGCGCGGGAAGCGACGTCGCCGCCTCGCCCGGGGCCGCGCAGGCGGCGAGGGCGAACGTGACGAGCGCGGCGGCGGCGGCACCAGCGACCTTGGTGATGATCATCGGGCCCGACGATACCGGGCGTGCTCGAACCGCGGCTGGGAATCGGATCAGACGCGCTCTCGGGGAGCGACGCGGTCGGCCAGCTTCGCGAGCGCCCCCTGTGGCGGGGTCTCGTTGTAGCGGCCCGCGAGCTCCTGCCCGGTCAGCCCGTGGATGGCCGCCATGATCTCGTCGGTGGCCGCGCGTCGGGCTCGCCCCGACGAGGCCGAACCGTGCCGCGAAAGGTCGAGCGGCGAACCGAACCGCACCGTCACCGGCCGCACGCGCGGCAGCTTCGCGCCGACCGGCTGGATTGCTTCGGTGCCGATGAGGCCGACGGGCACGACGGTTGCCCCGGTCTCGAGGGCGAGCCACGCGACGCCGGTGCGCCCGCGGTAGAGGCGGCCGTCGAGCGACCTCGTGCCCTCGGGATAGAGGGCGAACGCGGCACCCGACTCGAGGATGCGTCGGCCCTGGTCGAGTGCCGCCTGCGCCTGCGCACCGGCGCCGCGCTCGACGCTCACCGCACCGATGGCGCCGAAGAACGTGCGCGACACCCAGCCCGAGAGCCCGGTGCCCGTGAAGTAGTGGGACTTGGCGAGGAACTGCACCGGTCGCGGTGCGGCGAGTGGAATCACGATGCTGTCGACGAACGACAGGTGGTTGCTCGCGAAGATGACCGGCCCGTGCTTCGGCACCCGGTCGGCGCCGGTGATCGTCGGGCGGTAGACGAGGTGGACCAGCGGTCGCAGGATGCCGCGGACGATGCGATAGAGCGGGCCCTGCCGAACAGGCGCGGGCACGACGTCGGCCTCAATCTCGCTCACCCTTCGACGATAGGCGCGGCGATATTCCCGGCAGGGAATACCATGGCGGCATGGACGTGACCACGGATGGCGAGCTCCTCGAGCTCGACGAGGCGGGGATCCGCCTGCTCGTGGTCGCGGGCAGCAGGCGCCCGCCCTCGGCCGATGATGCCCTGCGCGGGCTCGTCGGCGATGCGTCCGGCGTGCCCGCCGACGATGTCGAGCTCGTGCACGCCTGCGCCGTCTGCGGTGCGCGGCACGGTCGCGTCGCCATCG
>DASUVU010000366.1:0-10897 GCA_036378815.1 Agromyces sp.
TGGGCACCGAGCGCGACGGCGCGGAACCTCCGCTCGCTGACCGTCCGGCGCTCAGGCGAGCAGCGCGGTCGCCATTGCAGTGAGCGTCTCGCTGGTGCCGGCATCGACCTTCACGGCGGCGCGGTTGTCGCCCCTCGTGGCGCCACGATTGACCACGATGATCGGCATTCGCCGGCGACGCGCGAGCTCGATGAGCCGGATTCCGGAGTTCACGACCAGTGAGGAGCCCGCGACGAGCAGCGTGTCAGCGCCGCTCACGATCGAGGCGGCGGCCTGGAACGTCTCGGTCGGCACGAACTCGCCGAAGAACACGACGTCGGGCTTGAGGATGCCGCCGCACACCGTGCAGGCCGGGATCACCATCGAGTCGACCTCGTCGACGTCGACGTCGCCATCGGGATTCACGCGGATCGAGCGCTCGAGGTCGATCGAGGGGTTGAGCCCGGCGAGCCGGTCGGCGACGGCCTGTCGAGCGTAGTGCTGCCCGCACCGGAGGCAGAGCACCCGGTCCATGCCGCCGTGCAGCTCCACGACGCGGCGGCTTCCCGCACGCCGGTGCAGCCCGTCGACGTTCTGGGTGACGACACCGGTGACGACTCCGCCGGCCTCGAGCGCGGCGAGCGCCCGGTGACCCTCGTTGGGTCGCGCGCTGCCGAAGCTGCGCCATCCGAGATGGCTGCCGGCCCAGTACCGCTTGCGAGCCACCTCGGAGGCGAGGAACGTCTGGAACGTCATCGGCGTGCGGACCGGCGCGCCCTCGCCGCGGTAGTCGGGGATGCCCGAGTCGGTGCTGACGCCCGCACCGGTGAGCGCGGCGACGCGGGTGCCGCGCATGAGGTCGATCGCCTCATCGAGCCGCGCGTCGGCTGCGACCGGTGTTCCGATGCCCGATGACATGGCGCGTTCCCTTCGACGGTGTCCCTGATTGTAAACGCGTCGGTTTTCCAGATTGTTTCGGGCACTGGCAGTCTTGAGGGGACATGCAGATCGAACGCGTCCGCGATGCGGCATCCGACGCGGTCGCCGACTACGCCCGGCTGACCGACGTCGCCCTCCGGAGTACCCACGAGCCCGCCGCAGGCCTCTACATCGCCGAATCCGCGAAGGTGATCCGACGGGCGATCGACGCGGGCCACCGGCCGCGCTCGGTGCTCATGGAGGAGAAGTGGCTGGCGGGGCTCGAGCAGACCCTCGAGCCGTACGACATCCCCGTGCATCTCGCCGATGCCGACCAACTCGAGTCGATCACGGGATACCGCGTGCATCGCGGTGCGTTGGCCGCCTTCGAGCGCCCGCGACTGCCCGACCCCGCCGAACTGCTCGAGGGCGCCCGTCGCGTCGTCGTGCTCGAGGACATCGTCGACCACACGAACGTCGGCGCGATCTTCCGTTCGGTCGCGGCGCTCGGCGCCGACGCGGTCTTCGTGACGCCGCGGTGCGCCGACCCGCTCTATCGGCGCAGCGTGCGCGTGAGCATGGGCACCGTCTTCCAGGTGCCGTGGACGCGCCTGCCCGAGTGGCCAGAGGCCGAACGGATGCTGCACACGCACGGCTTCTCGATCGCCGCCCTCGCGCTGGCCGACCATGCGGTCCAACTTCGCGAGCTCGCGGCGGATTTGCCCGAGCGCCTCGCCCTCGTGCTGGGCGCGGAGGGCGACGGGCTCAGCGACCGTGCGCTCGCGGCCGCCGACGTCGTGGTGACGATCCCGATGGCGCACGGCGTCGACTCGTTGAACGTCGCGGCCGCCGCGGCCGTGGCGCTGTACGCGCTCGGCGAGCCCGGCGAGCCCGGCGAGCCCGCCGATCCGGCCGAGCCGGCGGAGTCCTCGGAGGCGGCGCGTGGTTGACTCGACGCACCGCCTCACCCGCGCACAGGTGTACCGTCGCCGGCGCATCGTCGTGTTCAGCGCGCTCGCGCTCGTGGTCGCGCTCATCACCGCCGCCGGCCTCTACACGGCGAACACCCTGGGCGCGCCCGTCCCAGCGGCCGCCCCACAGGTCACCGATCCCGAGCCGACCGCGGCCCCCACGCAACCGCTCAGCCTGCCCGGGTTCGGCAGCTTCGCCGTGGGTGCCGTCGGATTCGACGGGCTGCTCACTGCGGGCAACGAGACCACAGCGATGCCGATGGCGAGCATCGTGAAGGTCGTCACGGCCCTCGTCGTACTCGAGGGGCATCCGATCGCCGCCGGCGAGGGCGGGCCCGAGATCGCGTACACCGACGCCGATGTCGACATCTACTGGGACATGGTCGCGCAGAACGGCTCGGTGGCGCCGGTGCGGGCGGGAACGACGTTGACGCTCCGGCAGAGCCTCGAGGCACTGATGCTGCCGTCGGGCAACAACTACGCGATCTCCATCGCGAACTGGGCATTCGGTTCCCAGGAGGCGCTGGTCGAACGCGCGAACGCCTGGCTCGCCGAGCACGGCCTCACGTCGACGCACATCGTGGATGCGAGCGGACTCGCCGACGGGAACGTCAGCACCGCCGCCGACCTCGTCCGCCTCGGCGAGCTCGCCCTCACCGACCCGGTCCTCGCCGAGATCGTCGCGATGCCGGCGGTCGACGTGCCCGGCCTCGGCACGCTGAAGAACTCGAACAAGCTGCTCGGCTCGCACGGGGTCGACGGCATCAAGACCGGAACGACGGATGACGCGGCCAACCTGCTGTTCTCGGCCGACTACCCGGTCGGATCGTCCACGGTCACCGTGGTCGGCGTGCTGCTGGGCGGCGAGACGCACGACCTGCTCAACGGTGCGATCGCCGCGCTCCTCGACTCGGTCGCGACCGGCTTCCACGAGGTCACCCCGCTCGAGGCGAACCAGACCCTCGCCGAGTACGACACGCCGTGGGGCGAGTCCGCCCGCGCACGGGCGGCGGGCGGGGCATCCGTCATCGTCTGGAGCGACACGCCCGTCGACGTCGAGGTGCACGCCGAACCGGTCACGCTCGCGACCCGAGGTGAACAGGTCGGCGAGGCGATCGTGCGGGCCGGCAGCCAGGAGATCAGGGTGCCGCTCGTGCTCGACGCGTCGCTCGAGGATCCCGGAGCCTGGTGGCGACTCACCAACCCCGGTGCACTCGACGCGCACGCGGCTCAGTCGGACAGCGAGTAGGGGCCGGCGTCGGGGCGCTTCGCCCGCACCAGGTCGCCCGACGACTGGTGGCGGATGCGTCGGAGCACCCACGGCACGAGGTATTCACGCGCCCAGGAGAGGTCCTCGACCCGCGCACGCCGCCAGGTGCGCGCCGGCAGGGGCTCGGGCTTCATCGGCTCGAGGTCGTTCTCGACGTTCAGCGCCGCCAGCACCATGCGCGCGACGGTGTGGTGACCGAGGGCGTTCAGGTGCAGGCGGTCGGGCGCCCACATGCGCGGGTCCTGGATCTCGGCCAGCGCCCACTGGTCGGCGACGATGCAGTCGTACTTCCGGGCGATGGCGCGGAGGTTCTCGTTGTAGATCGCGACCTTGCCGCGGATGCCCCGGAACACCGGTGAGAACCCGACGTCGACGCCCGTGAAGAGCACGATCGTCGCCCGGTCGCGCGACAGCCGGTCGACGGCGTACTCGAATCGCGCCGCGATCTCGTCGGGATCGGTTCGAGGGCGGATCACATCGTTGCCGCCCGCCGAGATCGTGATGAGATCGGGGCGATGGGCGAGTGCCGGCTCGATCTGCTCGTCGATGATCTGCTGGATGAGCCTGCCGCGAATGGCGAGGTTCGCGTACGCGAAGTCGTCGGTGCCCTGGCTCAACTGCTCGGCGACGCGGTCGGCCCAGCCTCGGTGGCCACCCGGCACGCTCGGCTCGGGGTCGCCGATGCCCTCCGTGAACGAGTCGCCGATGGCGACGTATCGCGACCAGGGGTGACGCTGCGTGACCATCCCTCCATTGTGCCAAGTGTCCGGTTCGAGCGATGTCGTGCCCCTCCGCTACGCTCGAATCCAGTGAGCACAGCGACCCCATCCGGCCCGCTTCCGGGCACGTCGGCCGCCGAGCACCTCCCCCCGTCGTTCCCAGAACGCGCTGCATGGGGCACCGCCAGCAAGCTGCGCGCGTGGCAGGCCGAGGCGCTCGAGCGCTACCTCGCCGAGATGCCGCGCGACTTCCTCGCCGCCGCGACCCCGGGCGCCGGCAAGACGACGTTCGCGCTGCGACTGGCCGCCGAGCTGCGGGCGCGGCGGGTCATCGATCGCATCACGGTGGTCGCACCGACCGACCACCTGAAACGCCAGTGGGCGGATGCCGCGGCACGGGCCGGCATCCGTCTCGATCCGGGTTTCCGCAACGCTCACGGCCAGACCGCCCGGCACTTCCACGGCGTCGCCGTGACGTACGCGCAGGTGGCGATGCGACCGGCGCTGCACCGGGAACTCACGATCTCGGGTCGCACGCTCGTGATCCTCGACGAGGTGCACCACGGCGGCGACACGCTCTCGTGGGGCGACGCGATCCGCGAGGCGTTCGAGCCGGCGGCGAAACGGCTCTCGCTCACCGGAACGCCGTTCCGTTCCGACACCGCGCCCATCCCGTTCGTCCGCTACGAGCCCGACGCGTCCGGCGTACGGCTCTCGAAGACCGACTACGACTACGGCTACGGTCGTGCCCTCGCAGACGGCGTCGTGCGGCCCGTGCTCTTCATGGTCTATGCGGGGCACATGCGTTGGCGCACGAGGGCGGGCGACGAGATGGAGGCCCGACTCGGCGAGGACAACACGAAAGACATCACGTCGGCGGCGTGGCGTACCGCGCTCGAGCCGACGGGCGAGTGGATCCCGGCGGTACTGGCGTCCGCCGACCGGCGGCTCACCGAGGTGCGGCACGGCATCCCCGACGCCGGAGGTCTGGTGATCGCCACCGACCAGTCGACCGCACGGGCATACGCGCAGATCCTCGAGAGCATCTGCAACGAACCCGTTGCGGTGGTGCTCTCCGACGAGAAGGAGGCGAGCGCTCGCATCGAGGAGTTCTCTGCGAACACGCGCCGCTGGATGGTCGCCGTGCGCATGGTGTCCGAGGGGGTCGATGTTCCGCGGCTCGCGGTAGGGGTGTACGCCACGAGCGCGTCGACCCCGCTGTTCTTCGCCCAGGCGATCGGCCGGTTCGTCCGCGCGCGACGCCGCGGCGAGACGGCTTCCGTGTTCCTGCCGAACGTTCCGGCGCTCATGCACCTCGCGTCCCAGCTCGAGCTCGAACGCGACCACGCCCTCGACCGCCGCGACGGTCCAGGTGACGACGACGGCCTCGACGACAGCCTGCTCGAGTCGGCCAATCGCGAGGAGCGTGCCTCCGACGAGGCCGGCCTCGGCACGTGGGAGGCGGTCGGGTCGGATGCCTCGTTCGATCGGGTGCTCTACGACGGCACCGAGTTCGGCACCCTCGCCGAGCCGGGCAGCGACGAGGAGCTCGATTTCATCGGCATCCCGGGTCTCCTCGACCCCGAGCAGGTGTCCGAGCTGCTGCGTCACCGGCAGGCGCGGCAGGCCAGGCGGGCGGGGGAGCGGCGCAGGCAGGTCTCCGGCGACGAGCGGCCCGAGCCCGTCGCGCTCTACCGCACCCTGAAGGAGCAGCGGGCGCTGCTGAACAGCCTCGTGGGGCTCTGGGCACGGCAGAACGGCGAGCCGCACTCGCGGGTGCATGCCGAGCTCCGGCGGGTGTGCGGCGGCCCGGCCGTCGCGCAGGCGACCGTCACGCAGCTGCAGGCACGCATCGACCTGCTGCGCCGCCGCCTCGGGAATCGTTGACCACCTCGCGTGACTGCGGCGCGCACCGGATGCCGCGGGCCCGGCGTCCCAGGGGTGTGCCAGCATGGGCGGATGGACCGCCGCACCCGCGTGCTCATCGTCGCCATCGTCGTATCGTTCATCGCATTCCTCGACGGCGCGGTCATCAACGTCGCCCTGCCGTCGTTGGCCGCGGAACTCGGTGGCGGACTGGCGCTGCAGCAGTGGGCGGTCGACGCCTACCTGCTCACGCTCGGATCGCTCATCCTGCTCGCGGGATCGCTCTCCGACTCATTCGGCCGGCTGCGGATCATCCGCATCGGGCTCTACGGCTTCGCCGCGACATCCGTGATCTGCGCCGTCGCACCCGACGGCATCGTCTTCGTGCTCGGCCGGGCCATGCAGGGAGCCGCCGGGGCGCTCCTCGTCCCGAGTTCGCTCGCCATCATCATCGCGACGTTCTCCAGGGAGGAGCAGGGCCGGGCGATCGGGCAGTGGACCGCGTGGACGACCAGCGCGTTCCTCATCGGTCCGTTGTTCGGCGGCCTGCTCGTCGACCTGCTCTCCTGGCGCCTGGTCTTCTGGATCAACCTCGTGCCCATCGCGGTGGTACTCGTGCTCATGCGCGCGCTCGGTCGTGATGAGCCGAACCTCCATCGCGAGCCCATCGACTGGGTGGGCGCCGCACTCGGCATCGTGGGCCTCGCCGGTTCGGTCTTCGCCCTCATCGAGCAGGGCCGATTCGGCTGGGAGTCGCCGGTGGTCTGGGTCCCGCTGGTGATCGGCCTGGCCTCGCTCGTCGTATTCGTGCTGTGGGAGCGACGCACGCGATATCCGATGCTCCCGCTGGTGCTGTTCCGGGCGCGCAACTTCGCCTGGGGCAACGTCGCCACGCTCTTCATCTACGCGTCCTTCTCGCTCGGGCCGTTCGCGATGACGATCTTCCTGCAGGAGTTCGGCGGATTCTCCGCAACACTCGCCGGGCTCGCCACGCTCCCGCCCACGGTGATCCTGGTCTTGGCCGGCTCGTGGTTCGGCGGCCTCTCGACGCGCTTCGGTCCGCGCATCTTCATGGCCCTCGGACCGATCGTCGCCGCAATCGGCTACCTGCTCACCCTCACGGTGCGGTCCGACCTGAACTACTGGACCCAGTTCCTGCCGGGCGTCCTCCTGATCGGGCTCGGCATGGCGATGACGGTGGCACCGCTCACCTCGGCGATTCTGGGGGCCGTCGATCCATCCCGCGCGGGGATCGGATCGGCGGTGAACAACGCGGTCGCACGCATCGCGGGCCTCGTCGCGATCGCGAGCATCGGCGTGATCGTCGGTACGCAGCTCGACGTCGGCGGGTACCAGCGCGCGGCGTTCGCGACAGCGGCATTCCTCGCCGTCGGCGGGATCATCTCGTGGATCGGCATCCGCAACCCGGCCACGACCGTCGGGGCAGCGGAGAAGGGGACGCGGCGGGTCAGCCGGTGAGGGCGTCCGCGCGCTCGCCCGATCGGAGGCCGCTGATCTCGGCGGCGGCGTCGAGCGCGGCCATGAGGTCGGACGTCAGGTCGTCGACGTGCTCGAGCCCGATCGAGAGCCGCACGATGCCCGCCCCGGGCTTCGCGTCGCCCGCGACGGGTCGGTGGGTGAGCGAGGCGGGATGCTGCACGAGCGAGTCGACCCCGCCGAGCGAGACGGCGTGGGTGATGAGTTCGCACGACTCGGTGAACCTCGCCGCCGCGTCGTATCCGCCGGCGAGGTCGATCGCGATGATCGAGCCCGGTCCCTCGAGCTGCGTCCCGAGGAGGCCCGCCGGGTCCTGTCCCGGAAGCCCGGGATAGCGCACTGCGGCGACGGCGGGATGCGTGAGCAGCCGCTCCGCGAGCACGCGTGCCGTCTCCTGCTGGGCGCGCACCCGCACCGGGAGGGTCCGGAGTCCACGGTGCAGCAGGTAGGCCGCCATCGGGTGCAGGAGGCCGCCGGTGAGCGCCCGGACGCGGCGGAGCCGCTCCACCCAGTGCTGGTCTGCCGCGACGACGCCGCCCATCACGTCGCCGTGTCCGCCCAGGTACTTCGTCGCGCTGTGCAGCACGAGCGTCGCACCGAACTCGGCGGGTCGTTGCAGCACCGGGGTCGCGAAGGTGTTGTCCACGAGCAGTGGCGCGTCGCCCGCGGCATCCGCTGCCTCACGAAGGTCGAGGAGCTCGAGCGTCGGGTTCGCCGGGGTCTCGACGACCACGAGGCCGGTGTCGGGCTCGATCGCCGCAGCGATACCCGCGGCATCGGTCCAGGTCACCCGCGTGCCGAGCAGGCCGCTCTCGAGCACGTGGTCGGTGCCGCCGTAGAGGGGCCGCACCGCCACCACGTGGGGGCGACCGGCGGATGCCGCGGCGATGAGCGTCGCCGACAGGGCGGCCATGCCGCTCGCGAACGCGACCGCACCCTCGGTGCCCTCGAGGCCGGCCAGGGACTCCTCGAATCGAGCCACTCCGGGCTGCCACAGCCGCTGGTACACCGCGGAACGACCCTCGCCGAGGTCGTGACCGGTGGCGAGCTCCTCGTACGAGAGTCCGCCCGTCTCGACGGAACCGAGCGGGTTCGTGGTCGAGAAGTCGATGACGGGCACGTGGGATCCGCTCGCCCGAACCCCGCTCATGCCGCCGTGCACGGCGCGGGTCTCGAACTGCGACGACGACGATGTCTCCATGTCTCGAACCAAAGCAGATGCTGTCATGAACAGCAAATCGCACTGCAGGATCCTTGCGGTACGCTCAGAGCATCGCAGAATCTGCGTACTCGATCTCGAGGAGGCGAACCATGGCGCAGAAACCCGAACTCGATCGCGTCGACCGCGCGTTGCTCCAAGCACTCTCCACGAACGCGCGGGCGTCGGGCGCGGCACTCGCCGCCGAGGTGGGCGTGGCGGAGTCCACCGTATCGCTGCGCCTGCGCCGGCTCCAGAGCCTCGGGACGGTGCGTGGATACCGGGTCGACGTCGATCTGGCGGCCCTGGGTGTGTCGCTGCAGGCGCTCATCGCCGTGCGTCTCGTGAAGCACGATCGCAGCGAGATCGAGGCGTTCCGCCAGCAGGTGCCGCACCTGCCGGGCGTGCTCGGCGTATTCCACATGGCCGGCGCCGACGACTACCTTATCCACGTCGCCGCGCGGGATGCGGAGGAACTGCGTGAATTCGTCGTGGCCCACCTCACCGGACATCCGGCGGTCGCCCACACCGAGACCAACCTCATCTTCGAGCACGTCGATGGCGACGGCTGGAACAAGCTGGTGGGGTGAGCGCCGTGCTCCCTGAGCCCGTCGAAGGGCCCCATCGCGGTTGATCAGGCGAGTGTCGCGCCGAAGGCCAGCCCGAGCGCGTAGGTGATCGCCGCCGCGCCGAGGCCGATGGCCAGCTGGCGCAGTGCCCGTCGCAGCGGCGGTGCGCCCGAGAGCAGCCCCACGGTCGCGCCGGTCGCGAGCAGCGCGATGCTGACCAGCACGGCAGCCGTCACGATCGCGACGGTGCCGGTCAGGCCGAAGATCCACGGCAGCACCGGAATGAGCGCACCACACGCGAAGAAGACGAAGCTCGAGACGGCCGCGTTGAGCCCGGTGCCTATGGCATCGTCGTCGTACGCGGTGACGGTCAGCGGATCGGTCGGCGCAGGATTCCTCCCGGCGGCGTGCACCCGGGCGACGACGAGCGCGGCCTGCTCACTCGCCTCCTGCTCGTCCATGCCGCGAGCCCGGTACACCAGGGCGAGCTCGTTCGCGTCGATGTCGAGGTCGACCAGCGCTTCGCGTGTCGTCGGATCCGGTGCGGATGCCTCGAGCAGCTCGCGCTGGGATCGCACCGAGACGTACTCGCCCGCCCCCATCGAAAGGGCACCCGCGAGGAGGCCGGCGATCCCCGTGAACAGCACGACCGAGGGGGGGACCCCGGTCGCGCCGATGCCGAGCACGAGTGCGAGGTTCGAGACCAGTCCGTCGTTGGCCCCGAAGACGGCGGCGCGGAAGGTGCCGGCGAGGCGACGTCGCCCGCGTGCGGCGAGTCCGCGCACGACCTCGCCGTGGATCCGCTCGTCGGCAGCCATGGCCGGTGTGGCGTCGGGGTCGGTCGCGTACGGCGAGCGGCCCTCGGCGCGCTGCGCGAGCGCCAGCACGAAGATCGAGCCGAACCGCCGGGCGAACGCGCCGAGCAGTCGCGTGCGAAGGTCGGCTCGCGGCATCCGGCCCTCTTCGCCGCCGAGGAGGGCGAGCCAGTGCGCCTCGTGCCGGCCCTCGGCGGCGGCGAGCGCGAGCAGGATCTCTCGCTCCTCACCCTCCCGCCGAGCGGCGAGCTCACGGTAGACCGCGGCCTCGGCGCGTTCATCGGCGAGGTATCGCCGCCACTTCGCGCGGTCGGCGTCGGTAGCCGGGGCGCGCCCCTCTTGGTTCATCTCTCCAGTCCTCCACGGGGCCGACGATGAGCGGTCGATCCCGCTCCGTCGCGTTCGGCACGCGCCTGCGGCCTCGATCACGATATCGGCGGTCGCTCATGCATCCGGCCGAAATGGCCCGATTGGCAGCATTTCGGAGCGCCGAAGCGGGCCGTGCGTCAGGCGCCCTGCGGTGCCGTCACGAAGTCGATGAGCTCCTCCACGCGGCCGAGCAGCGCCGGCTCGAGGTCGCCGTAACCTCGCACCCGACCGAGGATGTGCTGCCATGCCCGCGCGATGTCGGCCTGCTCGGCGTGGGGCCAGCCGAACGCCTCGCACACGCCGCGCTTCCACTCGGTGCCGCGGGGAATCACCGGCCAGGCGTCCCGTCCGAGGCGTGACGGCTTCACCGCCTGCCAGATGTCGATGAACGGATGCCCCACCACGAGCACGTGACGCCCGTGCGGCCCGCGCGTCACCGCGTCGGCGATGCGCTGCTCCTTCGACCCCGGCACGAGGTGGTCGACGAGGATGCCGGCGCGTCGCCCCGGTCCCGGACGGAACTCGTCGAGCTGCCCGGCCAGCACGTCGACCCCCTCGAGGTACTCGACCACGACGCCCTCGATGCGGAGGTCTGCCCCCCAGACCTTCTCGATGAGCTCGGCGTCGTGGCGCCCCTCGACGAAGATCCGGCTCGGCAGGGCGATGCGGGCGGGCGCGGATGCCACCGCGAATGAGCCCGAGGCAGTGCGCGCTCGGCCCGTCGGC
>DASUVU010000367.1:0-4338 GCA_036378815.1 Agromyces sp.
CGACTCACGCGGCGCGGCGTCACGCTCATGGTGGTGGGGGTCGCACTCCTCGCGGTGTCGCTGTGGTTCGATCTCCGCGACATCCTGCTGCTCGCGTTCGTCGGCATCGCGATGCCCCTCGCCGCCGCCGTGTTCGTGTGGCTCCGCACGCCGCGCCTCGCGGTGACGCGTACGTTCGCGCCCCACGTCGTCGCCGCCGGGTCGTGGACCCGGGTCTCGCTCGTCGTGAAGAACCGCGGGCGTCGCACCTTCGACGGTGCTCACTGGCGCGACAACGTGCCAGAGGGGCTCACCGGGCCGCCCGAGGCGATCCTCCCGGCGATGGGGCCGTACGAGGGCGTCCTGCCATCGGGCGACGACATGGTGCGGCTCGAGTACCGGGTCCGGATGCCGCGACGCGGCGTCTTCCCCATGGGGCCGCTCCGCGTGGTCATGTTCGACCCGTTCGGGCTCGCCCGGATCGACCGCGACGTCGGCTCGCCCCACGAGATCCTGGTGACGCCTCGAGTCACCGCGCTGGATGCGTCGCTCGGCACGGCCGCGACGATCGACGGCGTCGTGCACGGGCTGCAACGGCGCACGCATCCGAACTCCGACGAGCTCATCGCCCGCGAGTACCGGTACGGCGACCCGCTCCGACGGGTGAACTGGGCGGCCACGGCCCGTCGGGGCGAGCTCATGGTTCGCGAGGAGGAGCAGCGCGGCGACCCCGAGGCGCGCGTCCTGCTCGACACGACGATGTCGGCTCGCGCGCGGACCGCTGCGCCGCGGTGGGAGGGCGACGCCACGGCCAACGCGGCGTTCGAGCTGGGTGTCGAGCTCGCGGCATCCGTCGGTGCGCACCTGCTGGAGCACGGGTTCCTCGTGCGCTGCACGCAGGTGGCCGATCCCGAGCGCGGTCTCATCCCCGGCGGTGCGTACGGCGGCGCGTACCGGATGCCTGGTGGTGACCGGATGCTCCTCGAAGACCTGGCGCGCCTCGACACGCCGGGGCAGTCGACGAGGCCGGGGGTCGAGGGGCCCGCGCGTGTCGCCGAGTCGCGTGCCCGGGCCCGCGAGGCGCGAGGACCGGGATTCGCGGTGCTCGTGGAGCCCGACGAGCACGACGCGACGAACCTGGTCGCGCTCCGGCCGTCGTTCGAGCCGGCGATCGTGTTCGCGACCGAGAGCGCGTCGCGGCACGTGCTCGATCGGCTCGAGGACGCGGACTGGCGCGTCGTTCGGGTGCGCCGGCCGGCGGAGATCGCCGGTGCGTGGGCCGTGGCGGGATCCACGCGTGCCGCAGCGACCGCAGCCGCGGGCCTGATGCACGAGGTCGAGGAGGTGAGCGACGATGAACCCTGACTCCCTGCCGCTCACCCGGGCGCAGCGCGTCGCGCTCACTGCGGCCTCGTTCCTCCTGCTCGTGACGGCGACGATGGCGCTCGGGCCGCTCATCTCGGGCAGCGGGTGGTGGTGGCTCTGCGCGTTCGTCGCCGCGGGCGTGCTGTTCTCGGGCACCGGGCTCCGCGCCATCCGCACCCCGCCCTCGCTCGTGCCGGTGCTCGAACTGGCCGTCCTCCTCCTCCTGCTCACGCTGTTCTTCGGGGGCGCCACGAGCATCGCGCTCGTGATCCCCACCCAGGGTACGTTCGAGACGTTCGGCGACCTCATCGTCGGGGCGCAGAACACCATCCAGCAGCAGTCGGTTCCCGCGATCACCGTTCCTCCGCTGTCGTTCGCCCTGGCCCTCGGGGTGGGCGGACTCGCGGTCGTCACCGACATCCTCGTGCAGACCCTGCGGATGCCGGCGCTCGCGGCCGCGCCGGCGCTGGTGCCGCTCCTCATCCCGGGATTCATCATCGAGGCGGGCGCCGAGCTGCCGACGCTCGTGCTGACCGCGGCGTCGTACCTGCTGCTGCTCCGGGTCGACGTGCGCGTGCGGCGCCGTGCCCGGCTGGCCGCCGGCGACGAGGGCGGGGGCGTCGCCACGGTGGTCGCGCCGAAGCGGGTGCCGATCGTCTCCACGCTCGGTGCCTCGCTCGGGCTGGCCGCAGTGGGGCTGCTCGCTGCCTCGATCCTGGCCGCCTCGACACCGAGCATCTCCACCAGCCTCCTGCTCGGATCGTCGTCGCAGAACACCCTCTTCGGGCGCGGCGTGAGCCCCTTCCTCGACCTCGGACGGGACCTCCGGCGTCCCGACCCGCAGGCCGCGTTCCACTACTTCGCGCGCGACGGCGACCGGCCGTACTTCACGCTCCTCACCCTCGATCGGTTCGAGGGCGAGGTCTGGAGTGCCACCGACCACGCGGTCGACGGCGACAACACCGTCGACGCGCTGCCGAACCCCCGCGGGCTCTCCCAGGCGGTCGAGACGTCGGAGCATCCGATCGACGTGGTCGTCGACGAGGTGAGCACTACGTGGCTGCCGGTGCCGTATCCGACGAAGCGGATCGAGGGGCTCCGCGGCTCGTGGTTCTGGGACCAGGGTTCGCTCACCGTCCGGAGCGTCGACACGAGCACGGCCGGCCAGCGGTACCGGGTGACCCGCCTCACGGTGGAGCCCACGCCCGCCCAGCTCCGCAACGCCGACGGCCCCCTGTCGGAGGACCTCGCCCCGTTCCTCGAGCTGCCCGAGGAGATGCCCGCGATCATCCCCGAGACGGCCGACGCCGTCACCTCGGGAGCCCAGTCGAAGTACGACGCGGCCGTCGCCATCCAGGCCTACCTGCGCGGCGTCGACTTCGACTACTCGACGGAGGCGCCCGTCGAGGAGGGGTACGACGGCGGCGGGTTCGATGTCATCGCGCAGTTCCTCGAGACGAAGGCCGGATACTGCGTGCACTTCGCCTCGACGATGGCCGTGATGGCGCGCCTGGCCGGGATCCCCTCGCGCATCTCGATCGGCTACACCCAGGGCACGCCCGGTGACGAGCGGGTCGAGGGCGTGCAGCGCGTGCAGGTCGATTCGCACGACCTCCACTCCTGGCCCGAGCTGTACTTCCAGGGCGTGGGGTGGGTGCCGTTCGAGCCGACGCCAGGACGCGGGTCGGTGCCCGACTACTCCCGTCCCAATGCCGGCGAGGAAGGCGCGCCACCGCTGCCCGGCGGGGTGACGTCGACCCCGGGCGATACCGGGCGTCCCGACCTCGATCCCGATCGCGGCCTCGCCGGCGAGGGAACGGGCGCGGCCGCGACGGCCGGCCAGTGGTGGGTTCGTGGCGGCATCCTGACCGCCGTCGTGCTCCTCCTGCTCCTCACGCCCGCCGCGCTGCGCGTCGGCCAGCGCTCGACTCGCCTGCGGCGCATCCGCCGGGGTGAGCGTCCCGCGGATGCCGCGTGGGACGAGCTCGTCGCGATGACCATCGACCTCGGCGCGGGCGGGGCCGACACCGAGACCGCCCGGGAGTTCGCCGAGCGGATCGGCGCGAGACCGGGCTTCGACGATGCGCGCGTGCGTGCCGCCCTCACCCGACTGCGCGACGCGGTCGAGCGTGAGCGTTACGGACCGTCGGGCGCCGCACGGGCGGCAGACGCCGAGGCGATGGTCGCCGACCTCGGCACCACTCGTTCCGCCCTGCTCGGCGATGCCACGGGGGCCGACCGGGCGCGTGCGGTGTTCATGCCGCGTTCGTTGCTCGACCGCGCACGGAGGGCGCTCGGCGATCGCGTCGTCATCCGGGCGTAGAATCGTCGATCGTGGCCAACCAGCAATCGCCGTTCCGCGCGAACGTTCGCGACCTCGTCAACCGCCCGGGTGAGATGCGCGAGGAGCGCCTCGTGATCCCCGTCGGCGACCCGATGGGCGAGGGCCTCGTGTCGGTGAGGGAGGGTTCGGAGCTCGATCTCGACGTCCGGCTCGAGTCGGTGCACGAGGGGATCCTCGTCACCGCGGAGGTCGACGCCGTCGCCGAGGGGGAGTGCGGGCGATGCCTCATCGATATCGCGCTGCCGGTCCAAGTCGAGTTCCAGGAGCTTTTCGCGTATCATTCTGGGGAAGCTTTCGAGTATGAGGTTCAAGACGACCACGTGGATCTTGAATCGCTCATCCGAGATGCGGTGGTGTTGTCACTGCCGTTCCAGCCGGTGTGCCGGCCGGATTGCCCGGGTCTCGACCCAGTGACCGGGCTCCGACTGGCCGATCATCCGGAACTCGTCACCCCTGAGCAGCGCGACCCCCGGTGGGACGCGCTCGCGGGGTTCAAGGCTTCCGAAGACCAAGGCACGGATCCCGCATCCGAGGCCCACCAGCAGAGAGATTGAGAGAGAGTCATGGCTGTTCCGAAGCGGAAGAAGTCACGCGCCAATACCCACGCGCGCCGTTCGCAGTGGAAGGCCGAGGCCCCCACGCTCGTCAAG
>DASUVU010000368.1:0-2448 GCA_036378815.1 Agromyces sp.
TGGCGATCTATGAGACCGGGAACCTCACCGCCGCTGCGGCCCGGCTCTACGTGACCCAGCCGGCCGTCAGCCAGGCGCTCACCCGCCTGCGCCGGGATCTCGACGACCCGCTGTTCCGTCGCGCGGGCCGGGTGATGGAGCCCTCGCCCCTGGCGTCGGCGCTGTATCCCGAGCTTCGCGAGGCGCTGCTGCGCATCGACCGCACCCTCGACGCGGTGCACGGCTTCGATCCGCGCACGTCGGAGCGTGGATTCCGCATCGCGATGTCGGAGCTCGGCGAGATCGGCTATTTCCCCTCGATCTTCGACCGGGTGCGCGCCGCCGCACCCCGGGTCGAGCTCGAGGTCGTCGCACTCGACGTCCGCAAGCTCCCCGAGTGGCTCTCGCGGGGGGTCGTCGACGTGGCCGTCACGTCGTCGCCGGTCGAGGGAGCCTTCGAACACACGGTGCTGAAGTCCCAGCGCTATGCGACGCTGATGTCGGTGCGGCATCCGCTCGCCGTCATCGGCGTCTCACTGGAGGCGTACCTGCGCGCAGACCACGTCGTGGTCGCCGGCGACTCAGGCAGGCCGAACATCCAGGTGGCCCTGCGCCGCCTGGGCGCCGACGTGAACGCGCCGGCCTCGGTCAATCACTTCGCGTCGTTGCCGCCCCTGCTCTCGGCGCGCAGCGATCTCATCGCGACCGTGCCCGACACGATCGCCGCCGGGTGGGCGAGCTCCTGGCCCCTCGCCGTGCGCGACCTGCCGTTCGCCGTGGCGAGCGTCGACGTGTCGCTGCTGAAGCGCACGACCACGCAGCATGTCGCGGCGCTGGACTGGTTCTACGAGACCGTGCGGGGCGCGCTCGTCGGCCGGCACGGCGAGTTCGCGGCGATCCGCGCCGGCGACACCCTGCGCTGAACCCTCGTGCATCGGGCCCCGAGCCCGTGCGTGACGAGGGGCGGATGCCACGCGGCATCCGCCCCCTGAAACGCAGCCGTACGGCAGTTCGGAATCAGACCTTCGCTGCGGTGGTGCGCCAGCCGCCGTGGTACTCCGTGCGGGCGGTCACGGCGTACGGAGCGGGGCTGACCACCGCACGCACCTCGATCTGGTCGTGCGGCTCGACGGTCGTCTTGCCGGAGCCCCCGTCGGGCTCGCCCCACACCACGCGCACCTCGGCGCCGATCGGCACGTCGGGGTCGACCGTCGCCAGCGACAACCCGCGCTTCTCGTTCGCGGTGATGCCGGTGAAGAGCGACAACCCGACGGTGTTGCCCTCGGCATCGAGGACCGCGTCGTAGTTGCTCGACCCGTAGTTCGCGTTGGGCAGGTCGAAGAACTGGTATCCGACCCCCTCACGGTCGAGCACGCTGGTGAGGATCTTGCCGAGGTCCTCGTCGTTCCAGGCGAGCGTCACCTTCTTGCGCTGCTGTTCGGGGTCGAGCTGCTCGAGGGCCTCGCGGCCGATGAAGTCATGGTCGAACTTCACGAACGAGCCGTAGCCGAGCTCCCACGGGTTCAGGTAGTAGTCGTCGATGTTGTCCGAGACGAACGACCCCGCCACCGCGTTGACGGCCTCGTAGCCGTTCGCGGGCAGCCACTCGCGGAACCGACGCTCGATGTCACCGCCGGTGTAGATCGCGGGCAGGGGTGAGGGGATCCAGCCCGACTCCAGCGTGTTCGACGAGTATGCGCGCGAACCGCACGGCTCGATGCCGAACTCGCGGCCCGCCTCGAGGATGGCGTCGCGGATCTTGCCGTGCTGCTCGTACGGGCCCCACAGTTCGAGTCCGGGCGCTCCGGCCATGCCGTGGCGGAGCGTGCGCACCTGCTCGCCGGCGATCGTCATGTGTCCCATGTGGAAGAACTTCACCTTCTCGACCGTGCCACCGGCGAGCTTCTCGATGATCTGCCACGCGTTCGGGCCCTGGATCTGGAACCGGTAGTACTCGCGGTGCACGGCCTGGCCGTACGGACGCGACGGCGAGCGGTCGTCGTAGCGGAACTCGAGGTCGTACCCGCCGGTCTCAGCGTGGAACTGCAGCCAGTTCGCGGCCGGCGCGCGGCCGACGTAGACGTAGTCGTCCTCCGCCTCGCGGAAGAGGATGCCGTCGCCGATCACGCCTCCGTTCGAGGCGGTCGGCACGAACTGCTTCGCGGTGTCGACCGGGAAGTTCGCGAACGAGTTGATGCCGGTGTCGCTGAGGAGCTTCAGCGCATCGGGGCCGGAGATGAAGAAGTTCACCATGTGGTGCGTCTGGTCGTAGAGCACGGCGGTCTCGCGCCACGCCTTCTGCTCCCTGCGCCAGTTGGTGAACTCCGCCGGCACGACCGGGTAGATGTACGTACCGAGCTGCGAGTCGCGCAGCATCTGAACGGTGTTCCCCTTCTCGTCCAGCAGTTCCTGAAGGTTTCTTGCCATGTGAGTGCTCCTGACTTCCTCGTCCTGTCGCCGATGTTACGG
>DASUVU010000369.1:0-3510 GCA_036378815.1 Agromyces sp.
CATCGGCGACATCGCGACACTCGCCGGGCTGGTGATGCCTGACTTGGTGGAGGCCGACCGCCTTCCCGCGACGATCGCGGAGGTCGGCTGGCGTCGCATCGAGACCCCCGACGAGATCGCGTATTGACCCTGGATCGAAACACCGACCAACCCGGCGAAGCCGAACACCCGCCCGACGCGCAGCGGGTCGGGCGCGCTGACTCCGCCGGGCTGGAACTGTCCTTTCGGCTGACTCCGCCGGGCTGGAACTCTCCCTTCGGCTCCCTCCGGAGCCATCATGCTGCCTTGGGCCGCGTCATGCTGCACCGAGCCGCTCGGGCAGGGTGAATCGCGCTCTACCTCCGAGCTGCGGAGTCCGAGCGGGGTCGATCGACGGTGGCGGGATGAACCAGACGCGGTCGAGCGTCGCGCGGATCTCCCAGTCTTCGCGGTGCATGCGATGGTGGCAGAAGCTGCAGAGCATCACGCCGTTCGCGAGATCCGTCGGGCCGGCATCGTGCTCCCACCAGCGGATGTGGTGCGCCTCGACGTAGCCGATGTTCTGGCCGCAGGCGGCGCAGCCGCCGTCACGTTCGGCGAGGGCGATGCGCTGTGCCTTCGAGAACAGCCGGGCGGACCGGCCGAGGTCGAGCGGGATGCACTGGCCGCCGAACACCGCCGGGATCAGCTCGGCATCGGCGGAGAGCCGCCGAGCCACGCTCGCCGATATCGGCTCATCGATGCCGTCGATGCTCGCATGACCGAGTCCCTCGCGAAGGGTATCGAGGTCGAGACGCACGACCACGGTGGTCTTGGCGAGCGGGGCGAGGGTGCTCGAGCAGCCGAGCGTGTGTCGCGCGATCGCCGCAAGCGCGACGGCCTGCAATTGCGGAATGGAGCGTTCATCATCGAAGATCGGCGGCGTATCGCCGTCGGGGCGCCGCCGACGCAGCGAGTCGGACACGAGTGCCTCGATCGCCGCCTTGATGGGCGCGGCGGTTTCTGGGTCGAGGCGGGCATGCAGGTGCACCATGCCGCGCCATTCATGGAAGATGAGTGAACGTTCGTGCCGGATCTCGTCTTCGCGCCGCACGATTCCGTCGTGATCGAGCCGAGCTTCGGCCTCGCGTACGCCGCGGATCAGCAGTTCGAGCGGTGCGCTCTCGGCGAGCTGCACCAGCGCCGCCTCGGTCGTGGCGGTCGCCGCCGGATCGGCGCTCAGCCCGACCCGGTCGAGCATCGTGGTGATGGCCGAGGCGGCGTCGATGCCGATGCGGCCCCCATCAAGCGATGAGGCCACGTGCGGGTGACGCGCGGGCCCCCGTTCGCCAGTGAAGGAGCGGAGTTCGGATGTCGCGGTGCCGACCGCGATCAGCTTCGCCGCGTCGCCGCGCGAGATGCCGGTGGATGCCGCGACCAACCGCGCCGGATTGTGGAACCCCTTCGCTTTCGCGAGACCGTCGACACCGAACTCGCGGTGGGAGCGCTTCTCGATCTCGGCTGCGACGCGCGCGAGGAGCGCCTCGGTGTATCGACGGAGCTGCGCGATGGAATCGGTCACCCGCACGAGGCCGTCGTCGCTCATCTGCTCGACCGAAGACTGTGCCGCGCCCACGAGGGCGCCGAACGCGGGCATTGCCCCGGCCCAGGTCTCGCGGAGCGCGCCGAGCTGAGCTTCGAGCTGCGCGAGCGGGGAGTCCATGTCTTGATTCTGCACGGACCCACTGACATTGGTGGTGACGCAGAAATCCCATCTGAACAGGCAAAATACCTGTGTACAGACTGCGACGCAGGGCGACTGTCGAGGGCAAGTGAAAGCGGAGGACGAGAAGGAAGGCGGGGGAATACGGCGGCGTGAGCGAGCAAGGCACGCGCGCAAGCGCTACGGAGAACCGCCGCCCCCGGCATCCGGTGTTGGATCCGCAGCCGAACCGACGGCACCCGACGCACCAGCCGCCCCGCCACCCCCGGCCCCGCCGCCACCCCGGGCCCCACCGGCACCACCACCACCGGCCGCCGCCCCGCCCGCCCGCGCGGCCCGGCGCGCCTTGCGCTCGGCCTTCGCCTCCGCATCGATCTGCTCCATGATCTGCTTCGTCTCGTCGAGTTCGCCCAGCATCGGCCGGATCCACTCCATCTTCGGGTTCGAGTCGACGAGGATGAGGCGCACGAGCAGGCTGAGGGGAATCGCGAGGATTGCCCCGATGGGTCCGATCACGACCGCCCAGAACAGCACGGAGAAGAACGTGAGGGTCTGGCTGAGCGACACCGCCTTGCCGACGACCCGCGGCTGGATCACCGACTGGATGACGCCGTTGATCACGCCGTAGACGACGATGACGGCGATCACCATCGGCCAACCGCCGACCAGCGCGCCGAAGACGATGGGCGGGATGAGCGCGATGAAGTATCCGACGTTCGGGATGAACGAGCAGACGAACGCGAGCAGGCCCCAGATGAACGCCCCCGGCACGCCGATGATGAGCAGCGCGATCCAGTTGATGACGCCCTGCGCGACCCCGAGCACCGTGGTGACGACCATGTAGCGGCGCACGTTCGAGCCATACCCCACGAGTGAGGAGACCACGAGCGGCCGCGTCGGGTACAGCTGGCGGAACAGGGTCGGGATGAATCCCGCATCCATCGCCATGAGCAGCAGCATCGTGAAGACGATCACGAGCAGCGTCACCCAGCCGGTCAGCCCGCCGACCAGTCCGCCGAGGAACCCGATCAGCGTGCTGGGGTCGAAGTCCGCGAACAGCGAGTCGATCTCGTCGGCATTGATGCCGACCGACGACAGCCACTGCGCGAACGACTGGCCGATCGCGCCGATCTGGTCGGCGAACTGCGGCAGCAGCTCCGCGAACTGGGTGAAGGCAACGAGCACCAGGTACCCGAAGGCGAGCAGCAGCACCACCACGGCGAGGATCACCGAACCCGTCGCGATGCCGCGCGGCACGCCCCGCTTCTCGAGCGCGATGCGCAGCGGATGCACGCAGATCGTCAGCACGAGGGCGAAGAACACGGGCGCGAAGATGCCCGCGATCGCGGCGACGCCGAACGCGGCGACGACGCCCCCGGCGATGCCCATGAGGATGAACGCGTTCCGGTGCTCGCTCACGGGCGTGGCCGCCAGCACCTCGTCGTCGTGCGCGTCGGTGACGGGTTCGGCCTTCGATCGCCTCCTGGTCCACCACATGAGGACTCCGATCCGCGAGCTGCAGTGGCCCGCGCTGAGGCCCACGATAGCGAGCGGATGCCGCGGCGGACATCATCCGATTCGCGTGACGTCGGCGCGCGCCGGTGCCACAGTGGAGCCATGGCAGAGGCCCCGACCGCCCGGCAGGAGCTCACCACCGACGTGCTCGTGGTGGGTGCCGGACCGAGCGGACTCATGCTCGCGGTGTGCCTCGCCAAGCTCGGCGTCGACGCGATCATCGTCGACGGCAAGCAGGGGCCGACGCGGGAGTCGCGGGCGCTGGGCGTGCAGGCCCGCTCGATGGAGCTGTACGACCAGCTCGGGATCGTCGA
>DASUVU010000370.1:0-3963 GCA_036378815.1 Agromyces sp.
CGGTAACGGTTCACCGTGCCGTTGGGGTACAGATACCCCGAAGACGTATTGTCGTGTTCCAATCCTGGGGAGGGGGAACGCGTGGCACGACGGCACAGCGCTCCGGCGCATCCGGTGAGCGTCGCACGGTCGACGGCCACCGAGGCCGCCGGTGAGGCGATCGCGGCGGCGGCTGCGAGCGCGATGGAGACGGCACGGGCGATCGCGACGGCCAAGGCGATCACGCCTCGCCCGCCCGAGCCCGACGTGCCGACCGTGCGCGTCGAGACGGTGGAGACGAACACGCTCTCCGGACCGATCATGGTGCCCGTGCGCCGTCCCCTCGCCGAGACGGCCCTGACGGTGCATCCGCTCGCCCTCGGTGGCAGTACGTTCGGGTGGACGCTCGGAGCGGACGAGGCCTTCTCCGTGCTCGACCGCTTCGCCGGTACCGGAGGAGACCTGCTCGACACCGCCGACAGCTACGCCGCAGGTCGCAGCGAGTCGATCATCGGCTCCTGGATGGTGTCGCGGCGCACTCAGGACCGCATGCGGGTCATGACGAAGGTCGGGCGCCACCCCGACCACCATGGTCTCGCGCCGGTCGACATCCGCGGCGCCGTCGACGACTCGCTGACCCGGCTGCGCACCGACCGCATCGACGTGCTCTTCTTCCACGGCGACGACCCGCGCACTCCGCTGGAGGAGAGCCTCGGCGCGGTCGACGCGCTGATCACGGCCGGCAAGGTGCGCAGCATCGGCGCGGCGGACTTCAGTCCCGAACGACTCATCGAGGCTCGGGTGCTCGCGGCGAACGGCCTGCCCAGATTCGAGGTGCTGACGACGCGGTACAACCTGATGGAGCGGCGCCCCTTCGAGGGAGCCACCGAGCTGGTCGCCCACGCCCAGGGCCTCGGGGTGCTGCCCTACTTCGCGCTCGCCAACGGATTCCTCGGCGGCCGGGTGCGTCGCCGCTCCGAGGTGCGCCGCGACACCCGCGGCCTGCGCGTCGCGC
This sequence comes from Agromyces sp., assembly GCA_036378815.1. Classification (GTDB taxonomy): domain Bacteria; phylum Actinomycetota; class Actinomycetes; order Actinomycetales; family Microbacteriaceae; genus Agromyces. Next base: position 995 of record DASUVU010000370.1, read on the forward strand.
GGCACCTGGGGCGCCGCGGCCACCGCGTGCTGACGGCGCTCGACGAGATCGCCTTCGCGCACGGCGCGCAGCCGGCGACCATCGCGCTCGCGTGGCTCCTCGCCAAGCCCACCGTCGCGGCACCCGTGGCGAGTGCGACCCAACCCGACCAGGTCGAGGCCCTCATGGCCGCGGCGTGCGTCGAGTTGCACCGTTCGGAGCTCGTCGAGCTCGACCGCGTCTCGGCCTGACCGGCGGCGAGCGGGCAGCTGCGGGCAGCCTGCCGTTCCGCCCGGCGTGACGTATGGTGGACGGGATGAACGGCGCTGTCGACCTCCCACTCGGCCAGGCCGAACTCTCCTTCACGGCGGCTGGCGACGCGCGAGTTCGGCGCAGCGTGCTCCCCTCGGGCGTCCGGGTCCTCACCGAGCAGGTTCCGGGCAGTCGCAGTGTCACGGTCGGATTCTGGGTGGCCGTCGGATCTCGTGACGAGCAGCACGCGGATGCCACGCGCCCGGCCACGTACGGATCGACCCACTTCCTCGAGCACCTGCTCTTCAAGGGCACCGCGGAGCGCTCGGCGCTGGACATCGCGATCTCCTTCGACGCCGTGGGGGGCGAGCACAACGCCCTCACGGCGAAGGAGTACACCTGCTACTACGCCAAGGTGCAGGACCGCGACCTCGCGATGGCGGTCGACGTGCTCGCCGACATGTTCACGTCATCGGTGCTCGATCCGGTGGAGTTCGACAACGAGCGCGGGGTCATCCTCGAGGAGCTCTCGATGGCGGGTGACGATCCGGCGGATGTCGCGAACGAGCGCTTCTTCGAGGCGGTCCTCGGCGCGCACGACCTGGGCCGGCCGATCGGCGGCGACCCCGACACCATCCGGGCGGCGACTCGCGACGCCGTCTGGGCGCACTACCGCGCGAACTACCGTCCGCAGGACCTCGTCGTGACCGTGGCCGGGGCCGTCGACCACGATGAGCTCGTCGCCGAGCTCGACCGCTCGCTGACTCGACACGGCTGGGACCTGTCGATCGAGGCGGCGCCCGTCGAGCGTCGCTCCACCGCGCCGGCGCAGCTCCCGCCCGGGTCGGCGCTCACGATCGTGCCGCGGCCGAACGAGCAGGTGAACCTGCTGCTCGGCGTGCCCGGAATGGTCGCCACCGACGAGCGCCGTTCCACGATGAGCGTGCTCAACGCGATCTTCGGCTCCGGCATGTCGTCTCGGCTGTTCCAGCAGGTGCGCGAGCGACGGGGTCTCGCGTACGCCGTCTACTCGTTCGCCCCCGGATACTCCGACGCCGGCCTGTTCGCCATGTACGCCGGATGCGCGCCCTCGAAGGCCGGCACCGTCGCCGCCCTCATGCGCACCGAGCTGGAGCGCCTCGCCGAGCATGGCGTCACCGCCGACGAACTTCGCCGCGCCTCGGGCCAGCTCGGCGGCGCGTCGGCGCTCGCGCTCGAGGACTCGGACACGAGGATGTCGCGGCTCGGCCGAGCCGAGCTCACCCTCGGCGAGTTCGCAGACCTCGACGAGGTCCTTCGCCGCATCGCGCTCGTCACGGTCGACGACGTGCAGGCGCTCGCGGTCGACCTCGTCTCCAGGCCGTTCTCACTGGTCGCGGTGGGCGCGACCGACGAGGCGGCGTTCCGAGGCGCGGTCGAGGATGCCGCGCCTGTCATCGACGTCGCCTGAAGACGGCGACCCCGACCACAGCAGGAGAGCGGAAGCGTGCCCCACCATCTCTACCTCGTCCGACACGGCGAGCAGCTCGACGCCGAGCACGGCCTTCCCGACGGTCCGCTCTCCCCGCGCGGGCGACGCCAGGCCGAGCTCCTCGCTGAACGGCTGGGGGGCATCCCGTTCGACAACGCATGGCACTCACCCCTGCAGCGCGCCGCAGAGACGGCGGACATCATCGCGGCGAAGATGCCCGCGCTCACCCCCGAACCATCGGCGCTGCTGTTCGACTGCATCCCCTCGGGCCCGGCCCCCGAGACGCCGAAGGTCTACGACGCGTTCTTCGGATCCGTCACGGAGGCCCAGATCGAGGCGGGCAGCGCCCAGATGGCCGACGCCCGCGCCGAATTCCTCCGCTCCCACCGCGAGGACACCCACGACCTGCTCATCACCCACAACTTCGTCATCGGATGGTTCGTCCGCGAGGTGCTGGGCGCTCCCGAATGGCGCTGGATGTCGATCAACCAGGCGAACTGCGGCCTCACCGTGCTCACGCAGAAGACGGGCCGTCCGTGGACCCTGCTCACGCACAACGATCTCGCGCACCTGCCGTTCGAGTTGCGCACGGGGCTACCCGAGCCCTACGCGTTCTGACGAATCGCCGCCGCTCAGCGGCGGACTTGCTTGCCGTACCAGTGCGTCGCGTTGGGATTGGCGTTGTAGGGCTCGATCTCGGCGTATCCGCTCGACCGGTACAGGCCGCCGGCGGCCTCGAGGCTCGCGTTGGTGTCGAGGACGAGCTCGTCCGCTCCGAAGTCGATCGCGCGTCGCTCGAGCTCGGCCAGCAGCCGACGACCGGCCCCATGGCCGCGCGCAGCCGGCGTCAGCCAGAGGTGCTTCACCTCGAATCGGAGGTCGTCGGTGCCGGGTCGCGACTCGACACGGCGCACCCCGCCGCATCCGATGACCGTGCCATCGTCGTCCTCCACGACGAGGAAGACACCCGCCGGTGGGGTGAACTGCGCGGTCGTCGGGTAGGTCGGCCGGTACGTGCCCTGATCGGCCGGGAATCCCGCCGAACGCTCGGCGAAGTACGCGCCCAGCAGCGTGATCGCCTCAGGGTCAGCCACGTCGACCTGTCGGAATCGCATGCATCCACCCTACGGTCGTGGCGATCGGTGCTCCGGCGGGCGTTGCTAGGGTGAAGCACGTGACGATACGGGTCGCCGTGGCCGGAGCCACGGGCAGGATGGGTCGGTTGGCGATCGGGCTCATCGAGGCGTCCGATGACCTCGAACTGCAC
>DASUVU010000371.1:0-6744 GCA_036378815.1 Agromyces sp.
TGACCGACCCAGACGCGACCTGGGTCGTCGACAACGCGAACCCGACATGGCTCGATGCGAGGATCGTCGCTGCCGTCGAGGTCTCGGCGGCGAAGCCCTGGGCGGGCTTCACGTCGGTGAGGCCGGTGCCGAGGGTCTTGATGATGCGCCATCCGCCCATGTACGTGCCCAGCGCGATCGCGACCGCGCAGACCACGATCACCCAGAACTCGGGCCCGGTGCCGACCGGCTGGAGGCCCACCGAGATGAGGGTGAGGGTGATGACGCCCATGGTCTTCTGGGCGTCGTTCGTGCCGTGGGCGAGCGCCACGAGCGAGCTCGAGAAGATCTGCCCGTAGCGGAACCCGTCGCGACCATCGGGCTTGCCGTCGGAGCGGCGCGTGATCGCGTACGCGAGCCTCGTCGCCGTGTAGGCGATGAGCCCGGCGGTGAGCGGGGCGAGGATCGCCGGCAGGATGACCTTCGACAGCACGACGCCGAAATCGATCGCCTGAATGCCGAATCCGACGAGCGCGGCGCCGATCAGTCCGCCGAACAGTGCATGGCTCGACGATGACGGCAGCCCGAGCAGCCAAGTCACCATGTTCCACACGATCGCGCCGATGAGGCCGGCGAAGATCAGCTCGGGGGTGATGAGCACCCCGCCGTCGCCCTCCTTGATGATGCCGCCCGAGATGGTCTTCGCGACCTCCGTCGAGAGGAAAGCGCCGACGAGGTTCAGGACGGCGGCGAGTCCCACCGCGATCTTCGGCCGCAGCGCACCCGTGGCGATCGGCGTCGCCATCGCGTTCGCGGTGTCGTGGAAGCCGTTCGTGAAGTCGAAGAAGAGGGCCAGTACGATGACCAGCGCGACGATGAGGGTGAGTTCCACCGGCGTCTTTCTGTGAATCGGTGGTTGGGTTCGACCGAGGGTTCAGTGGACGTGGGTTTTGGGAACGGCGAACGCCGCGCTCGTCGATACTACGCGACCGGATCGCGCTCCTCCACCACGGTCGCGAGGTCCCGGCCGAAGACGAAGGTCCGGCGCACCCGCCCTCCGCCGAGCACGCCGGGCAGCCAGCGGCGCGCATCGTCCCACATCTCGTCGAACGGCACCGCGCCGATCGGGAACCACTCGGGGTCGAGCTCGTCGGATCCGGCCGGCACACCCTGCCACGTGCGGCACACGAACACGCTCGACTCCTGGCTCCAGGCCTCGTGGTGCGGGAAGTGGTAGCTGAGCAGACCACGGAATTCGAGGTCGGATGCCGCGACGACGACCCCGGCCTCCTCGAACACCTCGCGCACGGCCGCGTCGAGGGGCGACTCCCCCGGCTCGAGCTTGCCGCCGAGCCCGACGTAGTTGCCGGCGCCGAGCCCGTGCTTCTTGCGCCCGAGCAGCACCTCGGGGCCCCCTGCTCCGTCGCGCAGGAGGTAGCAGACGCAGACCTGGGGCAGCGGCATCCGTCGTTCCATCACTCGGTCCCTGGGCCGGTCGAAGGGGGAAGGGGTCAGCCGAAGAGGATCTTCGCCTCGTCGTACCGGTGCGGAGGCACGCTGTTGAGGCTGCCGACGGCCTCGGCGATCGAAACCGTCTTGATGTCGGTGCCGCGCAGCGTCACCATCGACCCCCAGGCGCCGTCGTAGACCGCGTCGACGGCGTGCATGCCGAGCCGCGTCGCAAGCACGCGGTCGTATGCCGAGGGGGCTCCGCCACGCTGGATGTGTCCGAGCACGGTGGCCCGCGACTCGATGCCCGTGCCCTCCTCGATCATGGGTGCGAGGCGCTCGGCGATGCCGCCGAGGCGGGGCCGGTTGAAGGCGTCGAGGCCCTTGTGCGAGTGCGCGTTCTCCATCTCGGGCAGGCGGAAGCCCTCAGCCACGACGACGAGTGGGGCGCGGCCGCGCTCGCGGACCGACTCGACCCACTCGCAGATCTGCTCGATCGACTGCGGCTGCTCGGGGATGAGGATGGCGTGAGCGCCGCCCGCCATGCCCGAATGCAGGGCGATCCAGCCGACGTGGCGGCCCATGACCTCGAGGACCATGCAGCGGCCGTGCGACTCGGCCGTCGTGCGGAGGCGGTCGATGGCCTCGGTCGCGATCTCGACCGCGGTGTCGAACCCGAACGAGTAGTCGGTCGCGGCGAGGTCGTTGTCGATCGTCTTCGGGACGCCGACGATGTTGATGCCGCCCTCGTCGTGGAGCCGACCGGCGGCGGTCAGCGTGCCCTCGCCGCCGATGGCGATGATCGCATCGATGCCGTTGTCGGTGAGCATGCGCTGGATGTTCTCGGGGCCGCCGCCCTCTCCCTCGTAGGGGTTCGTGCGGCTGGAGCCCAGGATCGTGCCGCCCTGCTTCGAGAGGCCCCGCACGTCGTGGCGGGTGATCGGCATGAAGTCGCCCTCGACGACTCCGCGCCAGCCCCAACGGAACCCCACGAACTCGGCATCATGGGAGATGACGCCCTCGAGCACGGCGCCGCGGATGACGGCGTTCAATCCGGGGCAGTCGCCCCCGCTCGTGAGGATCCCGATCTTCATGGTGGTCGACTCCAAGGTGCTCGTACGAAACCTGCTGGTGCCGGAGGCCACGACGGCGGGGCGTTTCGACTGCCGCAGTCTATAGGGATCGGGCTACAACGCACCGTCGAGCGCCGCGCGCAGCAGGTGCTGCAGCGCGTCGAGCTGCACCGAGTCCGCCGAGCCGAAGTCGACATCGCTGCCGTCGAGCGCACGCGCGGCGAGCCCCTGCTTGGAGTCGATGAGCTCGGCGATGCGTGCGTCGATGGTGTGCGCGGCGATGATCCGCCACGCCGTCACGGGCTCGTCCTGCCCGATGCGGTGCACCCGGTCGATCGCCTGCGTCTGCTCGGCCGCCGTCCAGCTGAGCTCGGCGAGCACGACGTTCGACGCGGCCTGGAGGTTGACGCCGACGCCCGCCGCGGTGAGCGAGCAGACGGCGACCGCGACCTCGGGGTCCTTGTTGAACGCGTCGATGGCGGCCTGGCGTTGCAGCGCGGTCTGGTCGCCTCGAAGCGACACGGTGCGCAGTTCGCGCGCCGCGAGGGCCGCCTCTGCCTGGTCCATGACGTCGATGTGCTTGGCGAAGAACACGACCTTGCCGACCGAGTGCGCGAGCTGTGCCGCGTAGTCGGCCGCGAGTCCGGCCTTGGCCTGGCCGATGCGGCGCACCATCGTGAACACGTTCTCGCCCGACTTGGACGACTTGGACTCCTCGAGCTCGGCACTGGCCACGGCCCGGATGAACTGGTCGCGCTGGTCCTCGTCGAGGTTGCCGACTCGCAGGCCCCGGTTCTCGACGAGGGCCCGGAATCGACCGGCGAGGCGGTTGCCGAGCTCGCGTTCGGCTGCGCGCACCGAGCGCCCGAGCTCGTCGTCGAGTTCGACGGGCAGATCGGCGATGCGCTTGTCTGGCAGGTCGGCGGCGACGTCGACCTTGCGCCGGCGCACGATGCCGAGATCGATGACGGCACGACGGGCCTCGGGGTAGAAGCCGTGGTCGGCCGGCGTGAGCCCGATCTCCTCCAGCTTGGCGAGCAGGCGAGGCGCCGGCTTGTCTCCGTCGATCCAGCCGAGGAACTGCCAGATCGCCCGGAAGTCGTCGACGTCGTTGATGAGGGGCGTGCCGGTGAGCGCCAGCAGCAGGGGGTCGCCGCCCGGAGCCGTGCGGCGGATGCGCTCGGACAGCGCGAGCACGTTGCGCGACCGCTGCGACTGCAGGTTCTTGATGAAGTGCGCCTCGTCGACGACCATTCCCTTGAAGCCCAGGGTCGACAGCCACGCCATGTGGCGGTCCAGCACGTCGTAGTTGACGACCACGACGTCGGCGAACGCGTCGAGCGTTTCACCGTCGCCGTGGATGACCGTGGCCCGGCGGTGCGGGGTCCACCGCTCGACCTCGCGAGCCCAGTTCATCTTCACGACGTTGGGCACGACCGCGAGCAGCGGGTATGCCCCGGCGACGGATGCCGCGAGCACCGACTGGGCGGTCTTGCCCAGCCCGGGCTCGTCGGCCAGGAGGAAGGTGCGGTGGCCGAGGCGGGCGGCCTCGATGAAGCGCACCTGGTGTTTCATGAGCTCCAGGCCGCGCGGTGAGAGTCGGTCGACGGCGGGAGCCTCGGGCAGCTCCATCGTGGCAGCCTGGCCGCCGGAGCCGAGCTCGAAGGACTTGAACAGCGGGCCGAGGAGCTCCCAGTTCGCCAGCCGGCGCACCGGGACGACCGGGGGCGCGGCGTTCGAGAAGTCGGGTGCGAGGAACGGGTTCGCGAGCTGCCGGGATCGAACGGATGCCGGGATGACCTGGTTCTCGGCCAGCTCGGGCTTGTGCTCGGGTTCGCGAGTGATGATGAGCTCGTCGGGACTGAGCTCGGCGCCCGACTCGAGGAGCCAGTCGCGACGGAAGCGCTGCGCGACCGTCGAGATCGAGGCGTCGGGCTCGAGCAGCGCGATGAGACTCGTGTCGCGGGCGGCGGTCTTCGCGAGGATCTGCGCGATGCCGTCGAGTCGCTTGAGGAGCTCGACGCGCGTGGCATCCGTCACCTCGCTGTCGGCCTTCACCCGCGCGCGCTCCTCGCGCATGAGGAGCGCGATGACCTGGAACTTCGTGCGATTGGTCGGGCCGAGCTTCCCCTTCTGCGCCTTGGTCTCGACCTCGCGCACCTTGCGCGCGAGGATCGGGATGATCGGTGCGTCGTCGTCGCGTGAACGCGTACGCTGGCGCTGCCTCGTCTGGGCCAATGGTCCTCCCGTTCCTGTGCCGCCTCCCCGGCGGCCGCCTCCGGCACGCCCCCTCGGCACCGGCTGTGGTGATCGGGCCCGCGCGAGGCATCTGCATACCACCGCGCGCGGTAGGCCGAATCCCGAACCGAGCAGCACGTGAGCGGAACCCACGCGGTCGGCCGTAGAACGGATTCGTCGGGCGCCCTCACATTCTAGCGGGCGCAGGGCCGTCTCGGCGACCGATGCGGTCGGAGGGCCAGTCGGCCTATGCTGCAGGCATGGACGATCTCCCGGGGGCGGGCGTGTCGCCCGAAGACGACGACGACTTCACGGTCGCACAGGACACCGAGTTCGACGACCGCGAGCCCGCCGTCGACGACGACAGCCGGCCGCTCGACGATGCACTCGACGATGAGTTGCCAGGAGTCGACGAGGAACGGCGCGTCGACCTCGCCGACGAGCCGCTCGCCGGCGGCGACGTCTGACGCACCGGCGCGCTGATCCGGCTCTCGGGTGACCCGCCGGCGACCGGTCGGCGCGGCGTCAGACGCCGCCGCCGCCACCTCCGCCGCCGCCACCGCCCGACGAACCGCCGCCGCCGGACCCGCTCGACGAGGAGCTCGAGCTCGACCCCGACCACGACGAGCTCGCCGCCGATGAGAACGACGAGACGGCGACCGCGAAGGCGCCAGGATTGAAGCCATCGCGTCCCGCGTACCATCCCGGCTGTTCGCCTCGCTGCTCGTACAGCGCCGCGAGTTCCCGGCTCCATTCCCGTTCGAGGCCGAACAGTACCGCGTACGGCAGCAGCCGCTCGTTGAGCTTCAAGACGATGGTCGGGTCGAGGGGTGGATCCCCGTACCCGGGTCCTCCGATGGATGCCGCGGCCGGACGATCCACCCGCATGGCGCCGCTCGGGCTCTGCAGCACCCGGAGCCGGTCGGCCTCGGCGAGCCGGATGTAGAGCCGCAGGCCCTCGAGGTGGTCGCGCAGCTCGCGGCCCGACTCGGTCAGTGGCCGAACGTCGGCCACCGCGATGAACGTGGCGATCGCCGCCGCGATCGCGACGATGAACAGGATGGCGGGGATCCCGCCGCCCATGTGGTCGTCGAGTGCGACGATGCCGAACCAGGTGCTCGCGATCGCGCCGAGCGTGGAGACGATCGCGAGCAGGGCGCGGATGCCGAGGTCGGGCCGGCGTCGCAGCCCCGACTGCGCGACCCGCTTGCGAACCGCCTGCCGGATCGCGAGCAGCCGCTTGCCGAGCGACGTGTCGGTCGACTTGAGGTTCCGCACCGCTCCCGGGCTCGGCACCCTGCCGAACAGCGACTGCACGACCGAGCGGGCGTCGCCGTCGCCGGCCTCGCCGCCGACGAACTCGACCGCGTACTTCTTGCGCCCGGTCTCGACGATCCGCAGTTCCCCGGCGACCGCCCGCTCGAGGATCGTCGCGGTGACACCCTTGCCGGATTGCCCGACGAGGTCGGCGGCGACCATGGCGCTGACATCGGGCCGAGGCTCATACTGCGCGATGATCGTGCCACGGCCGGGGTGGTCGCGCCACCGGGTGAGCCGCAGCGCGATCGCCAGGGCCAGGGCGAGCACGGATGCCACTGCACCCACGCCGCCGGCGATCGCCCAGCCCGATGCCCAGAACGACTCGTCGCGCGGCTCGAACGTGCCGGCGCGGAAGCCCGCGGCGATCGTGAGGTTCTGGAAGGGGCCGAGATCTGCCGCTTCCGCGGTCACGATCGGGGGGAACGACTCCGCCACGCTGAGCGACTCGCACGGCGTTGACGACCCGGACGAGCCGCGGTAGCAGGCGACATCGCCGTTGAAGCCCTCGGCGACGTCCTCGCTCATCCTGAGCTCCGCGGTCACGCGGCCGAACGGCTGCGCCCACCCGGTGCCGTTCACGTCCCAGTAGAACTCGTCGATCTCCGCGTCGTCGGGCTGGTGCGTGACGTTGTGCTGGCGATACGTGATCACGTACGTCTGCTCGCCGTGCACGTAGTCGTCGGCG
>DASUVU010000372.1:0-12734 GCA_036378815.1 Agromyces sp.
CCCGCGATCCGGGTGATGTTCGCCCCGGCATCGGGGTGCGAGAGCCGCTCGAGGAACAGCGCCTCATCCTGCTCGAGCACCGCCAACTGGGTGTGCTCGCGCACGACCTCCTGCACGGCCTGCATCTGCACGAGCGCGGCCTGCCGCAGCCGCAGTGCGGACGATCCGCGCAGCGCGAGCTCCCACAGCCGCAGGCCGAGCCGCACCCGGTGATCGTCGTCGCGCTCGAGCAGCCCCACCGCGACGAGGTCGTCGACGATGCGGTGGGCCGTCGACGACGGCAGGCCCGAACGCCGGCTGATCTGGGACGCGGTCTGCAGCGTGCGGTCGGTCGAGAACGTGTCGAGCACCCGGACGATCCGCTCGGTCATCGAATCGCCGCTCCGCGAGTTCGCCATGCTCTCCAGCATCGCACCGCGCGGTGCCATGCGCGGGCGAACTCATCGTCCGGCGGGCAGCGGATTGGCGAGCCGGCCCTCGGTCGAGAGCAGCAGCACCGTCGCATCGGGACGGAGGTCGCCGCGGGCTGGCGCGTCGGCGACCAGCGCGCGCACGCCGGCGAGCGTTGCGGCGCCGCATGGGCCGGAGTCGATGCCGAGCCCCTCCAGGTCGTGCACGGCGCGGATCGCCTCCTCCTCGCCGACCGTGACGGCCGCATCGAGGCCCGCCGCCAGCACCGGCCACGCGATGTCCGACGCCGTACCGCAGTTGAGGCCCGACATCACGGTGTAGCTCGTGGTCACGCTGACGAGCCGGCCGGCGTGGAGCGACTCGATGATCGGCGGCGCGGCCTCGGCCTCGACGCTCAGCACGATGGGCGCATGCTCGACCGAGCGGTAGTGGCGCACCGCGGCCTGTGCGAGCGACCCGACCCCCACGGGAACCGCGACGAGGCCGACCTCGGCGACGCCGGCTCCGGCGAGTTGCGCGTCGGCCTCCTCGAAGAGGGTGGAGTAGCCGTCGACGATCCATTGCGGCACCTGCTCGTAACCGGGCCATGCGGTGTCCTGGATGAGCACGGCGTCCGCTCCCGCGTCGTCCGCGGCGCGGCGGGCCGCGGCGACGACGTCGTCGTAGGGGATCGCGAGCTCGACGGTCTGGGCACCCTCGCCGGCGATCGCCTCCTTCGCCTCGAGGCTGAGCGTGTCGGGGAACCAGATCTGGGCCGGCAGGCCGAGCAGCCGCGCGGTGCGGGCGACGGCCCGCCCGTGATTGCCGTCGGTCGCGGCGATGAGGCGAACACGCCGGTCGGCCGCGAGGGTGTCGCGCAGTTCGTCGAGCGGCAGCGCGCGATCCGGCGATCCGGCCCGCGCCGAGAACGTCCGCGAGATCGCGTAGGCGGCCCCCAGGATCTTGAACGCCGGCAGTCCGAGTCGCGAGCTCTCGTCCTTCACGAACACCCGGCCGACGCCCAGCTCGGCGGCGAGCTCGGGTGCCTCGACCAGCGGTGTCGGGCCGTAACCCGACAGGCTGCGGTGGAACTCGATCACTCCGCTCGGGCTGTCGGCGCGCCACGCCCGTGCGGCGGGATTCCAGTACGTGGTGCTCATGCCACGTACTCGGTCATCGGCGAGTGCGCGCCATCGTCGCGGATCAACGGGCCCGCTCGGGCCCGCCGGTGACGCCGATCCCCGTCACGGTGGTGAGGAGGAACACGGAATCGTCGAGCGCGATGACCCCGTGTCGGCGGTGGGTCAGGATCTCGACACGGCCGGCGTCGATCTCGGCGAGATCCAGTCCGGTGACGCGCACCCGCCCTTCGAGCACCTGCAGGCTGGCGGCGTCGGGCGAGTTGTGCTCGTTGAGCTCCACGCCCGCCCGGAGCGCGATGATCGACTGGCGAAGCGGACCGTCACGGAGGATGAGTTCGGCACTGCGGCCGTGCTCGGTGGCGAGGGCGGCCTCCATGTGGATGCGGGCGAGTTCGGTGAGGTCGGCCACGGGAGTCCTCCATCGGCGTGGGCATGCGTCGTCGACATGCTCATGCGGCCCAGTATGCCAAGCGGGCAGGCTTCGCGCAGCCGTCAGGGGGTGAACACGCGATGATCGCAGAGATTCGACGCACCGACCCCGTCACGACGACGGACGCACGACCCCGTTCTCATACGCGTAGACCACGGCATGCACGCGATCGCGCAGGCCGAGCTTCATGAGCACCTTCGAGACATGCGTCTTGACCGTGGCCTCGCCGACCCACATGCGCTCGGCGATCTCGGCGTTCGAGATGCCCTCGGCGAGGAGCTCGAGCACCTCGCGCTCGCGCTCGGTGAGGGTGGCGAGTTCGGGAGTGATCTCGGCCGCAGGCGTCTCGGGACGTGGCTGCGGCGCTCCGCGAGCGCCGCCGGCCGGCCGCGAGGCCACCGCCTCGATGACCCGCCGCGTGACATCCGGAGACAGCAGCGCATCGCCGCGCGCCACGACCTGCACCGCCTCGATGAGCTGCTCGGGGCTCGAGTTCTTCAACAGGAATCCACTCGCACCGGCCTCGAGCGCGGCGAACAGGTAGTCCTCGCGGTTGAACGTCGTGAGCACGAGCACGGCGACTCGGGATGCCGCATCCTCCGCGTTCGCGGTGATGCGACGTGTCGCCTCGAGTCCGTCCATGCCGGGCATCTGCACGTCCATGCAGACGACGTCGGGCCCGAGCTCGGCGACGCGCCGGATCGCCTCGGCGCCGTTCTCCGCCTCCCCCACGACCTCGATGTCGTCCTCCGAGTCGAGGATGGTGCGGAAGCCGCCGCGCACGAGCGCCTGGTCGTCGACGACGAGCACGCGGATCACGCGGGCACCTCCTCGCCGCGGCGCAGCGGGAATCGCGCCCGCACGAGGTAGCCGCCTCGCGCGCGAGGGCCGAGCTCGATCGTGCCGCCGGCGGCGGCGACCCGCTCGCGCATGCCGAGCTGTCCGAGCCCGTGCGCCCCGTCCGCCTCCTGGCCCGACCCCGCCTCGGCCGCGTGGGGAGCGTGGGAGGAGCCCGTGTTCGCCACCTCGACCTCGACCGCGTCATCCGACCACCGCACCCGCACGTCGGCGCTCGCCGCGACGCCCGCGTGCTTGCGCACGTTCGTGAGCGACTCCTGCGCGATGCGGTACGCGCTCAGGCCGATGACCGGCGAGACCTCGCGCGGCTCCCCCACGACCGCGAGCGTCGTCGGCACTCCCGCCTCGGTCGACTCGGCCACGAGCTCCGCGATCCGGTCGAGGCCGCGCGTGCTCGTGCTCTCGGTCGCGGGCTCCTCCTCGCCGCGCAGGGTTCCGAGCAGGCCGTGCAGCTCGTCGACCGCCTCGCGCGCACTCGACTCGATCGCCGACAGCGACGCGGCCGCTGCGTCGGGGTTCTTCGCGAACACCCGCCGGGCGGCGCCGGCCTGCACGCCGATCACCGACACGTGGTGCGCGACGACGTCGTGGAGCTCGCGCGCGATGCGCAACCGCTCGATCGCCACGGCCTGGGCGCGGCTGCGTTCGCGCTCGGTCGCGAGCTCGGCGGTGCGCTGCAGCAGTTCGGCGCGCGAGCGGGCCGACCGATACGCCGAGTCGCCGAAGTACCACGCGCCGCCGAAGTAGAGCAGGTTCGTGAGCACGTTGATGAGGCCGAACGCCACGTACGGCGAGATCACCCCGCCCTCGCGCGAGAGCTCGGGCACACCGTCGGGCGTGAGCGACCCCATCACCAGCCCCCAGAACAGCCACGCGAACATCGCGACGACGATGACGCCGCGCACGATGTTGGCGCGCAGCCGGCTCCGGCCCCACGCACCCACCGTGTAGATCGCGATGAACAGCGAGATGTTCGAGAACAGCGCCTCGCCGACCTGGGTCATGGCGCCGACGACGAAGGCGACGGATGCCACGAGTGCGACGATCTCGGGCCACCGCCGCCGAGCGGCGAGCGGCAGGCTCATGGCGAGCACCCACAGCACCGAGCCCCACCAGGGAGCGCCCTCGCCCCAACCGGTGATGCGATACAGCGCGACGCTCGCGCCCGTCGCCACGGCGAGCACGAGCGCGAGCCCGACGTCGGAGCGGTACGCCGAGCGAGGTGGGCGTGGGCGCACCCACTCGACGCCCTCCAGCACGGGAGGCGACGTGATCGCGGTCATCACTCAACGGTAGCGACCGCGCCGCCGAGCCGGATCCGTCGCACGGCGGATCCGCGTCCCCTCACTCGCCCGTACGTCCTAGGCTTCTCGCATGACCGGCGATACGACCGCGATCAGCCCCGACGTGCCTCCGTCGGGCGACGGCTGCGTCGAGTGCCTGGCCGAATCGACCTGGTGGTGGCACCTGCGGCGGTGCGCCCAGTGCGGACACGTCGGATGCTGCGACTCATCGCCGCAGCAGCACGCATCGAGGCACGCGCTCGCGCTGGGGCATCCGATCGCCCGGTCCTTCGAGCCCGGCGAGCGCTGGTTCTGGAACTACGAGACGAGCGAGTTCCTGCACGGGCCCGAGCTCGCACCACCCGACAGCCGGCCGGTCGAGCAGGGCGCGCCGGCGCCGAAGGAACTGGTGCCGACCGACTGGAGGTCGCAGCTGCATTCGCCGCCCAGCGAGGAGAGCGCCGAGGGTGACTGACCTCGTCGCCGAGCTGCAACGGATGCTGCGCGCCGACCAGGTGCGCACGGATGCCGCGTCCCTCGACGCCTACGCGCACGACGACGCCGAGTGGGCACCGTACGAGCCGCCGCTCGCCGTGGTGCTCGCCGAGCGCGAGCGCGACGTGTCCGACGTGGTGCGGCTGGCCGCGGCATCCGGCGTGCGCGTCGTCCCGCGCGGCGCGGGGACCGGGCTCTCGGGCGGCGCGAACGCGATGTCGCGGAGCATCGTGCTCTCGCTCGAGCGGATGACCCGCATCATCGAGGTCAACGCGCCGGAGCGTTACGCGGTCGCCGAGGCCGGGGTCATCAACGACAGCCTCCGCGAGGCGGTCGCGGAGCAGGGGCTCTGGTATCCGCCCGACCCGGCGAGCTACCGGATCTCGACGATCGGCGGCAACGTCGCGACGAACGCGGGCGGCATCTGCTGCGTCAAGTACGGTGTCACGCGCGACTACGTCCTCGGCGTGCGCGTGGTGCTCGCCGACGGCGACGTGGTGTCACTCGGCCGGCGCACGGCGAAGGGCGTCACCGGGTACGACCTCACCGCGCTCATGGTCGGTTCCGAGGGAACCCTCGGCATCGTGACCGAGGTCACCCTCGCACTGCTGCCGCTCGGCGGGCGCGAGGAGCGCGCGATCGTCGGCTCATTCGACTCCCTCCGCGCCGCCGGCGTCGCAGTGGCGGAGATCACGGCGGCCGGAATCGTGCCCTCCGCGCTCGAGCTGATCGACCGCACGTGCATCGAGGCGGTCGACGAGTGGCGGTCGCTGGGGCTGCCGCACGGGGTCGACGCGATGCTGCTCGCCACGGTCGACGAGGTCGGAGCGGTCGGCGAGGGGCTCGCGGCATCCGTCGCCGGCATCATGTCGGAAGCCGGGGCCATGTCGGTCGAACGAGGCATCGACCCGGCCGACGTCGACCGGCTGTTCCTCGCGCGCCGGCTGGCGTACCCGGCGCTCGAACGACTCGGTCCGGTGCTCACCGAGGACATCTGCGTGCCCCGTCCGGCCGTGCCCGAGATGCTCGTGCGCATCCAGGCCACCGCGACCGAGCACGACGTGGTGATCGCGAATATCGCACATGCCGGAGACGGCAACCTGCACCCGCTGATCATCGCGCCCGAGGGCGACGACGCGGCCAGGGCCAGGGCGAAGGTCGCGTTCGATCGGATCGTCGACGACTGCCGTGAGCTCGGCGGCACGGTCACGGGTGAGCACGGCGTCGGGCTGCTGAAGCTGCCGGGGGCACGGATGGAGCTCGGGGATCGGGTCATCGAGCTGCACGCCGCCGTCAAGCGTGCGCTGGACCCGCTCGGCACGCTGAACCCCGGCAAGGCCTATCCGGCGTAGCGTCGGCACCGACCGTGGGGATCGAGGAAGAGCGATGACCGGAGCGCCGGGCCAGTGGATCGTCGCCCGGGTGCGGGCGATCCGCGGGGTGTTCCGACGCGAGACCCTCGGCAGGGACGCGGTCGCGGGCACCATCCTGGGCGTCGAGAGCGTGCCCGATGGGCTCGCGATCGGGCTGCTCGCGGGCGTCAATCCGGTGGCCGGCATGTACGCGTTCCTGTTCGGCCTGGCGGGCGCCGCCCTCTTCACGAGCAGCACGTTCATGGCCGTGCAGGCGACGAGTGCGATGGCGCTCATCGTCGCCGACAGCGAGGTCGCCGCGTCGCCCGATCCCGACCGCGCGCTCTACACGCTCGCCATGCTGACGGGCGTGATCATGGTCGTGCTGGGGCTCCTCAGGGGCGGCCGGCTGCTGCGCTTCGTGCCGACGGCCGTGATGGTCGGGTTCGTGACCGCGGTCGGCGTCAACATCGTGCTCGGCCAGCTGGCCAACTTGACCGGGTACGCGGGCCGGGGCCCGAACCGGCTCCTGCGCGCCGTCGACACGCTCGCGCACGTGGGGCTGTTCGACCTGCCGACGCTCATCGTCGGCCTGGTGACCATCGGCCTCATCGTGGTGCTCACGCGCACACCGCTGCGCGGCCTCGGCCTCGTCGTCGCGATCGTCCTCGGTTCGGGGCTCGCGGCACTGTTCACCCTCGCCCTCGGCTGGCCGGTGCCCACCGTCGACGACGTCGCCGACGTGCCGTCGGGCCTGCCCGCGCCGGTGCTCCCGAGTCTCGCCGACGTGCCGGCGCTGCTGATCCCCGCCGTCTCACTCGCGTTCGTCGGCCTCGTGCAGGGCGCGGCCGTGGCGGGTGCCGTGCCGAATGCCGATGGCCGGCCCGCCGACCCTTCGCGCAACTTCATCGGCCAGGGCGTCGGCAGCATCGTCTCGGGGCTCTTCCGCGGCATGCCCGTCGGCGGCTCGATGTCGGCGTCGGGACTGCTCGTCACCGCGGGCGCACGCACCCGCCTCGCACTCTTCATCGCGGCGGCCGTCATGGCGCTGCTGATCCTCGTGGCCTCGGGTGCGGTCGCCCTCGTCGCCATGCCAGCCCTCGCGGGACTGCTCATCGTCGTCGGCGTCCAGGCGATCAAGCCGGCGCGCATCCAGTCGGTCGTGAAGACCGGCGCCCTCCAGACGACCGTGATGGCCGTGACGTTCGGCCTCACCCTCGTGGTGCCGCTGCAGTTCGCCGTGCTCATCGGCGTGGGCCTCGCGATCATCCTCTTCGTGGCGCAGCAGTCGAACCGGCTGCGCGTGCGGCAGCTCGAGTTCCACGGCCAGGGCCGCATGCGCGAGATCGAACCGGTGCCCGTGGTCCCGCCGCACGACGTCGTGGTGCTGCAGCCGTACGGAAACCTGGCCTACGCCACGGCGCCGGTGTTCGAGGGGCAGCTGCCGGAGGTGCGCGACGATTCGCGCGGCTCGGTCGTCATCATCCGGCTGCGCGGCGTCGATGCGATCGGCCTCTCGCTCGTCGAGGTGCTCGAGCGCTACCTGCACGACCTCGAGCAGAGCGGCTCCACGCTGTGGCTGGTGGTCGCCGGCGAGCGCGTGCGGGTCCCCCTCGCGGCGGGCGGCCTCCTCGACCGCCTCGGTCCCGATCGGGTGTACACCAGCTCGGATTGGATCGGCGAGTCGGTGCAGCGCGCCCACGCCGACGCCGAGGCCTGGGTGCGCGAGCGGCGGTGACGCCGCGGCATCCGCGCTCAGCGGATGGGGTCCGCCTCGAGGTCGCGCACCGAGTAGAACTCCTGGTCCCACAGTGCGTAGACGAGCCACGTGGGCAGCAGGTACGACTCCTGCATGAAGTTCGCCTGCGACGCGTGGATGCTCCAGCCCTCGTGCTTCTTCTGCACCTCGGCGGGCATCGCGTACTCGGGCTTCGGCTGGTTGGCCACGACGAACGCGCCGGTCTCGCCGCCGAAGATCGACAGCGCCGTCGACGGGCTGATCGTGTACACGAGGTGCGCAGGTCCCCGGTAGTCGTCATCGGATGCCGCGAGCTCGGCGATCGCTCGCTCGGTCACCTCGCCCATCCGCAGGTGGTCGGAGTGGCCGGTCGCGCCCGAATCGGGCCAGAAGCCCACGACGACGTCGGGCCGCACCCGTCGCATCTCGGCGACGACCTGCGCGACGAGTTCGCCCTCGTCGACCTCGGGCACGCCGCCGTCGGGGTGGTCCCACACCACGTGCCGGTCGACGCCGAGGTTCCAGCTGTTCTTCAGCGCCTCCGCCTTGCGGATCTCGCCGAGATCGGACTGGCGGCCCACGGGCGGCGACTGCTCGCCCGCTTCGCCCTGCGTGGCCGTGATCATGGCGGTGTAGGCGTCGTCGTCGCGCTTCGCGCGCCAGAACAGGCCGTTGACGGTCTGCTCGTCGTCGGGGTGGGCGAACACGCCGAGCACCCGCGTGCCGCCGAGCTCGCCGATCACGGAGTCGACGCCGCGAGCGGTGGGCTCGTAGAACAGGTGCCGGCCGGCCCAGTAGATACCGCCGACGAGGGCGAGCAGGACGGCGGCGATGACGAGGAGCGCGACGGTGCGCTTGCGCATGGGCGGGGCTTTCGGGTTCGGTCGACGGAGAACGGCGAGCGGGCGGAGGGGCGATTCGCCGCGAGAAAGGGGGCGACGAGCATGCTGACCCGGAGCGAGGCGAACGCCGAATCATGCTCGGCTTCACGGGCCGGGCCCGGCGAGGCGCCCTCCAGTCAGGACTTCCGTTCGCTCCGACGGCGATCGAGCAGGAACCTGGCCGCCAGCCACCCGAGTACCGCGGTCGTGAGCCACACCACGACGGTGGCGAGGATCCACGGCGCCACGCCATCGAAGCTGAGCCCATCGGAGAGCAGGGTCGCGAGCCACAGCGCGAGGAACGTGGAGGCAAGACCGGCGATGCCGGCCACGGTCGGCGCCGAACGGTGGAAGATGCGCTCGATCAGCCACTCGATCACGGCCTGCGCGGCAGCGAACACGAGCATCGCCACGATGAATCCAGCCGCGTGCACGTGGAAGCCGGGGATGAGCAGTGCGGCGAGCAGGAGCCCGAGTGCGACCGCGCCGAGGAAGACGGCGATGCGGATGAGGAAGCGCACCATGTGCGGGAGGCTATCGACCCGGCATCCGAGCGCTTGGCGTGGCGCGCCGCGGCGGTGGAAGATGAACGGGTGACGCCACGACGAGGAGCGGCATGACGGCGGGGCCCGAGACGCCCGCCACGAGCCCCACCCCGACACCGCGCAGGGTGCAGGGCGTCTACTACACGCTGATGCTCGGCAACACGCTCGCCGCCTCGTTCATCTGGGGCATCAACACGCTGTTCCTGCTCGACGCCGGACTTTCGAACCTCGAGGCGTTCGCGGCCAACGCGTTCTTCAGTGCTGGCATGTTCATCTTCGAGATCCCGACGGGCGTGGTGGCCGACACCGTCGGGCGTCGCGCCTCGTACCTGCTCGGTACGCTGACCCTCGCCGTGACGACCGTGCTGTACTGGCTGCTCTGGGTGTGGCACTCCCCGTTCTGGGCGTGGGCGATCGTGTCGGTGCTGCTCGGGCTCGGGTTCACGTTCTTCTCGGGCGCCGTCGATGCCTGGCTCGTCGACGCGCTGAAGGCGACCGGATACGCGGGGAGCCTCGAGACGGTGTTCGGTCGCGCCGTCGTGGTCTCGAACATCGCCATGCTCGTCGGGTCGGTGCTCGGCGGCGTCGTGGCGCAGCTCACCAACCTCGGAGTGCCGTTCCTCATCCGCGGCGGCGTGCTGCTCATCATGTTCGTCGTCGCCGCGCTGCTCATGCGCGACCTCGGCTTCACGCCCGAGCGCGGTGCCGGCCCGATCAAGGCGACGGGAAACGTGCTGCGCGCGTCGGTGCGGTACGGGCTGGTCGACCCGCCGGTGCGATGGCTCATGCTCGCCACGCCGTTCACCATGGGCGTCGGCATCTACGCGTTCTACGCGCTGCAGCCGTACCTCCTCGAGCTCTGGGGCGACGAGGGCGCGTACTCGATCGCCGGGCTCGCCGCCGCGCTCCTGTCGGGGGCGGGCATCGTGGGCGGGATCCTGGCGCCGTACGTCCGGCGCATGTTCCGCAAGCGCACGTCGGCGATCCTGCTCGCCACCGTGTCGAGCGCAGTGGTGCTGGTCGCGCTCGCCTTCACGACCAACTTCTGGATCGCGGTGGTGCTCATCGCCGCCTGGGGCGTGGCCTCCTCGATCGACGATCCCGTGCACCGCGCGTATCTCAACGACATGATCCCGTCCAAGCAGCGGGCGACGGTGCTGTCGTTCGACTCCCTCCTCGGCAGCGCGGGCGGCGTCGTGTTCCAGCCGATCCTCGGCCGTTCGGCCGACCTCGGCGGATACGGGGCATCCATGCTCTGGAGCGGCGTCATCACGGCGTTCGCCGCTCCGTTCGTGCTGCTCAGCCGGCGCGCGGGATCGCCGGCCGACTCCGCCAAGGAGGTCACCCCCGCCGGCTCGGCACCCGGGGACGAGGCGGCGACGGATGCCGCGACACCGCCGTCCTGACGTCACCTCACCTGTACCCCACGCGTGTCACCCGGACCGGCTAGCATGTCCGCATACGCGCCCGCAGGCGGCGCCCGGGCGAAGGGGGCGAGATGCGCAAGGCATTGCTGCTGAGCGCCGGTGTCGTCGCAGCCTTCGCCGCGGCCATCTTCGTCGGTGCCGCCGCCGCCACGACCGGGGCGCCGGTCTTCTACGACGCCCGCTACCCGGCGCCGGCCCCCGCGACGCCCAGCGAGTACGACATCGAGCAGGGCGACGACGACGAGCCCGGCCCCGTCGGCGAGGCCGAGGCCGACGATTCGCCGATGCCGCCAGATGGGGCGGACCAGCCACCCGCGCCGCCGGGTGCGCCGACGCCCACACCCACGCCCACGCCTGAACCGACCCCCGGTGCCACGCCGACGCCGACACCCGAGCCGACCGTGCCCGATCCCGACGATCCCACCGTGGGCGAGCCCGGCCCAGACGGCCCTGGCGCCACCTTCGACCGCACGCCCGGAGGCACGACGCCGACGCCCGAGGAGCGGCAGGCCTGGTTGGCGTTCCAGCAGGTCGTGCGCGAGTGCATGGCCGGCGCAGGCCACGAGTACCTCTACTGGGAGTGGTGGAACCCCGCTCCCGGCGCGCCGGGCCGCTTCGCACCGATGCCGACCGACCTCACTCCCGACGAGGTGAGCGCCTGGGAGTTCGCGTTGCACGGCGACGCCGGCCTGGGCGACGACTACCGGTGGCAGGACGCCGGCTGCTGGGGTTACGCCGTCCACGTGACCGGCGGCACCAACTGACGCGCGGCCCTTCGAGCGGCTCGCTTCGACCGGCCCGCGTCGGGCGGCTCAGCGACCGGGCTCGAGTTCGATGACGGCGCCGTTCAGCTCTGCGGCATCCGAGTTCCAGAGTTCGACGACGGATGCCGCGAGCCGATCCTCGAGGCCGGCGAGCGACGTCACCCGGAAGATCGTGGCCGCGGCCGAGGCGTCCGCCTTGGCGAAGCCCTGCGCGAGCGACTGCATCCACGACTCGCTCGCGGCCTTGACCGCGGTGTAGTTCGCGCTGCCCGCCGGGGGTGCGGCCACCGTCGTCGACGACACCATCGCGACGCGGCCGGCGGTCGAGGCGACGAGGTCCGTCCAGAACGCGCGGCTGACGAGCCGGAGCGCGGTGAAGGATCGCTCGAGGACGCGATAGTCCTCGTCGGACTGTCCGAGGATGCCGCCACCGCCGCGCCAGCCGCCGACGAGGTGGATCAGGCCGTCGACCGGGCCGACCTCGGCGTGCACGCGCATGGAGAGCTCGAGCACGTCATCGCCGTCGGTGAGGTCGGCTCGCTCGCCGATGAGGCCCGGCAGCTCGGCCGCCATCGCGTCGATGCGGCCCTGGTCGCTGCCGACGGCGATGACTCGCGCGCCCGCATCGAGCAGCGCCCGGGCGACCGCATGGCCGGACGCGCTCGTCGCTCCTGCGATGAGCACCGCCCGGCCTGCGACATCCGTCATGTCAGTCGTCGGTCTTCCCGGTGATGCCGACCGTGGACTCGATCACGGGCTTCATCTTCTTGTCGAGGGCCTCGTAGAACATCGACAGCGGGAACTCGTCGTCCATCACGAGGTCGGTGTAGCCCTTCGGCGGGCCGGCGAGCACCTCGCGGGGCAGGCCCTCGGCCCACATCGATGCGGGGTTCGGCGTCAGCACGCTGCGCACGAGCTCGTACGCGGCGAGCCAGTGCGCCGTCTTGGGCCGGTCGATCGACTTCCAGTAGAGCTCGTCGATCGCGTCGCCGAGCTCCACGACGGCGTCGGGTACGGCGTCCCAGTCGAAGCTGAGCGAGACATCCGTCCACTCGAGCACGTGCTTCTGGTGCAGCCACGCGAACAGCAGCTGGCCGCCCAGGCCGTCGTAGTTGCGCACCCGCGATCCCGTGATGGCGAATCGGAAGATGCGGTCGAAGATCACCGCGTACTGCACGAGCGTGGCGCGGTCGCGCGTCACCTCGTCGGTGTCTTCGGCCCGGTCGAGACGCACCGCCTCACGGAATGCCGTGAGATCGCAGCGCAACTCCTCGAGCGACTACAGGAAGAACGGCATGCGCTGCTTGATCATGAACGGATCGAATGGCAGGTCCCCGCGCATGTGAGTTCGGTCGTGGATGAGATCCCACATCACGAAAGTCTCCTCCGTGAGGCGCTGGTCATCGAGCATCGCGGCCGCACCCTCGGG
>DASUVU010000373.1:0-2853 GCA_036378815.1 Agromyces sp.
GAGGCCGAGCCCGTCGACGAGGGCGCCGCGCAATGCCTCCTCGATCTGCTCGTGCGTCCACGCCTCCGCGGGCAGCCGATCGAGCGCGTCACGCGCCGCGGTGAGCACCTCGGAGGCATCGGCGGGCAGGGCACCCACGGCCGCTTCGTCGAACTCGATGCCCGCGGCATCCGTGAAGAGGAATCCGAGCATGCCGGGCGCCTCGCCGAGCAGGTTGATGCGCTCCTGCACGAGCGGCGCGGCCTGGGTCAGCACCGCCTCCTGCGCCGGCGTGATGGGCGTCTCGACGGCACCCACCGCCTGAAGGTACGGCACCGTGCGCGCGGCGAAGTCGGCCACGTCGAGCTGGCGGATGTGATCGCCGTTGATCGCCTCGGCCTTCTTCAGGTCGAAGCGCGCCGGGTTCGGATTGACGTGGGTGACGTCGAACGCGGCGACCAACTCGTCGCGGCTGAACACGTCGCGGTCGGCCGAGAACCCCCAGCCGAGCAGCGCCAGGTAGTTCACGAGGCCCTCGGGGATGAACCCCCGGTCTCGGTGGTGGAACAGGTTCGACTCGGGGTCGCGCTTCGACAGCTTCTTGTTGCCCTCACCCATGACATACGGCAGGTGCCCGAAGCGCGGGATGAACGTGGTGAGCCCGATGTCGATGAGCGCGTAATACAGCGCGATCTGACGCGGAGTCGACGACAGCAGGTCTTCGCCGCGCAGGACATGCGTGATGCCCATGATCGCGTCGTCGACGGGATTCACGAACGGATACAGGGGAACGCCGTTGGGCCGCACCACGACGAAGTCGGTGCTCGAGCCGGCCGGGAACGTGATCTCGCCGCGAACCAGGTCGTCGAAGCCGAGGTCGATGTCGGGCACGCGCATGCGCAGTGCCGGCTGCCGCCCCTCGGCACGGAACGCGGCCTTCTGCTCGTCGGTGAGGTCGCGGTCGTAGTTGTCGTACCCGAGCTGCTTCGGCCGCCCGGCCGCTTCGTTGCGCGCGTCGATCTCCTCGGCGTTCGAGAAGCTCTCGTACACGTGACCGGCAGCCTTCAGCCGCTCGATCACGTCAGCGTAGATCTTGGACCGTCGCGACTGCCGGTAGGGCTCGTGCGGGCCGCCGACGTCGATGCCCTCGTCCCACTCCAGGCCGAGCCAAGTGAGCGCGTCGACGATCTGCTCGTAGCTCTCCTCGGTGTCGCGCGCGGCATCCGTGTCTTCGATGCGGAACACGAACGTGCCACCCGTGTGCCGGGCGTACGCCCAGTTGAACAGGGCCGTGCGCGCCAGCCCGACGTGCGGGGTACCGGTGGGCGATGGGCAGAAGCGCACGCGGATGTCGCTGCCGGTGGCGGTGCTGAAGGGGTGGGTTGTCTCAGGCATCCCGTCAATGCTATCGACGGGCGGTCGCCGCCGTTGCGCGGGCCTGAGAACAGGACGACACGCCGGGCCGGCAGCAGGAGCAGGCGCCACTGCCCTGTTTCAGCGCACGCGGCCTGCATCCGCGACGGACTCGAGCACGTCGATCGCCGCCGCAACAGCGGGTACCCGATCACCGCCTCGGGCGGTCACGAGATGCAGCGATCGCACGTCGGCGCGCGCGGTGGGCCGAGTCACGACACCCGGATGCCGCGGCGACGCGTCGAGCGCCAGCGCCGGCAGCAGCGCGACCCCGAGGCCCTGCGCCACCATGCCCTCGACGGCGACGAAGTTGTCGGTCTCGAACGCGATGCGCGGCGCGAAGCCCGCGGCATCCGCAAGTTCGAGCAGATGTCCGCGGCAGCGCGGGCACCCGGCGATCCAGGGCTCCTCGCCGAGACTCGCGAGGTCGACGACGTCGGATGCCGCGGCCGGATGCCCCGTCGGCAGCACGAGTCGCATCGACTCGTCGCCGAACGCCCGGACGTCGAGTCCGCGCGCACTGGCGCGGTGCGGGTCGTCACGGTCGCCCGGGTAGCTGAACGTGATCGCGAGGTCGGCGCGGTCGGCACGGACGGCCGCGACCGCCTCGGGAGGCTCGGCCTCGATGTAGGTGACGGCGATACCGGGATGCGCCGCGCCCAGGTCGGCGATGAGCCGCGGCACCAGCGTGGCGGATGCCGACGGGAAGGCGACCAGCCGCACTCGGCCCGAGCGCAGTCCGCGGATCTCGGCGAGCTCGCCGGCGGCCGCCTCGAGCGCCGTCGCCACGCCGTGGGCGTGCCGAGCGAGCACCCGACCCGACTGGGTGAGGCGGATGCCGCGGCCCACCCGTTCGACGAGGGCGATGCCCGTGCGCTCCTCGAAGCGCCGGAGCTGTTGGCTCAGCGCGGGCTGGCTGTAGCCCAGTGCCGCGGCGGCGGCGGTCAGCGAGCCGTGCTCGGCGATCTGCCGCACGACCCGAACGGTCTGCAGGTCGAGCGCCGTTGCGAGCTGCTCGACGGAAGCATCGGACACGGCGGTCATCCCCCAATCATAATCAGCGGTCATGTATGTGATCACATACCTGCGGTTGTCGAATGGATCGCATCGGTCGAGACTTGGCGCATGGACTCCGTCAGACACCGATTCGCTGCCGGCCGCGGATACCTCGCCGCGTGCACCCTCGGGCTTCCGGCCGACGTCACCGTGCAGGCCCTGCGACGCGATCTCGAGGCGTGGGAGGGCGGCACGTCGAGCGCAGCCGAGTACACGCGGGTCCTCGAGCGTGCCCGGGCTCACGCGGGGGCCCTGCTCGGCGTCGACTCCTCGCGCATCGCGACCGGCTCGCAGGTCTCGGTGTTCGCCGGCCTCGCGGCCGCCGCCGCCCCGGCAGGAGCCGAAATCGTGTGCGTCGACGGCGATTTCTCGTCGGTGGTGGCGCCGTTCCTCGCACGCGCCGAC
>DASUVU010000374.1:0-2976 GCA_036378815.1 Agromyces sp.
GTCAAGTACGGCGGCCGGGAGTCAACCGCGCAGGATGACGCCTCTGTACTCCTCGCAGCTCTCGAGGGCGCCCTCATCTTGAGCCGAGCAAACCAAAGCACCCAACCGCTCGACACGGTGCAGCGCTTCTTCACCACGTCGCTGACGTAGGGCGCAGCCTCAGGCCCCGTCAGCGGAGCGTCGCCGGTCCGGATGCGATGCGGTGACCGTCACCGTCGAAGAGGTGCGTCGTGCCGGTGATCTGCAGCGCGACGTTCGCGCCGGGCTCGACCTCGAACGGCGGCTGCATCTTGGACACGAGCGGCACGCTCTCGCCGCGATGGTCGATCGCGACGTGGACGAACACCTCCGAGCCGAGGTCCTCGGCGGTGCGGACCTGCGCGCGCAGCGGCCCCTCCCCCACGCGCAGCGCCTCCGGCCGGAAGCCGACCGTGATCGCGCCCTTGGCGTTCGCGAGCGCCTTCGCCGCGGCGTCCTCCGGTACGAGCTCGGTGTCGCCGAGCTTGAGCGGGCGGCCGTCGCCGACATCGACGAGGTTCATCGCCGGCGAGCCGATGAAGCCGGCCACGAACAGGTTCTGGGGCTCGTGGTAGAGCTTGCGCGGCGTGTCGCACTGCTGCAGCAGGCCGTCCTTGAGCACCGCCACCCGGTGGCCCATCGTCATCGCCTCGACCTGATCGTGCGTGACGTACACGGTGGTCACGCCGAGCCGGTTCTGCAGCTCGACGACCTCCGTGCGGGTCTGCACGCGCAGCTTCGCGTCGAGGTTGGAGAGCGGCTCGTCCATGAGGTAGACCGCCGGCTTGCGGACGATCGCGCGGCCCATCGCGACCCGCTGGCGCTGGCCGCCCGAGAGCGCCTTCGGCTTGCGGTCGAGGTACGGGATGAGGTCCAGCACCCGCGCCGCCTCCTGCACGCGCTTGGTGCGCTCCTCCTTCGGCACCTTCGCCTGCTTGAGCGCGAACCCCATGTTCTCCGCGACCGTCAGCTGCGGGTAGAGCGCATAGCTCTGGAAGACCATCGCGATGTCGCGATCGCGCGGGCGGACGTTGCTCACGTCACGGTCGCCGATGTGGATCGCGCCGCCGTCGAGCGGCTCGAGCCCGGCGAGCATCCGCAGTGCGGTCGACTTCCCCGAGCCGGAGGGCCCGACGAGGACGAGCAGCTCGCCGTCGCCGATGTCGAGATCGAGGTCGTTGACGGCGGCGACGTCCGTGCCCTCGTAGGTGCGTGTCGCGTGGTCGTAGCGGACTGCGGTCATCTCTGAATCCTCACTTGATGGCCCCCATGGCGAGGCCGCGGATCATGCGCTTCTGGGCGAGCCATCCTGCGAGCACGACCGGGATGCACGCCAGCACCGAGGCGGCCGAGAGCTTCGCGAGGAAGTCGCCCCTCGTGCTGATGTTGGTCGTGACCCAGATGGGCACGGTGGAGCCGTCGACCGGGTTGAGCTGGACTGCGTAGAAGAACTCGTTCCAGGCGAAGATGACGCACAGCAGCGCGGTGGCCGCGATGCCCGGCGCCGCCATCGGCAGGATGATCGATCGCAGCTGCCCCGGCAGGCTCGCGCCGTCGATCTCCGCCGCCTCGATCAGCTCGCGCGGGATCTCCTGGAAGAACGAGCGCAGCATCCAGATCGCCAGGGGCAGGTTCACCCCGAGGTAGAGGATGATCAGGACCTGCTGCGTGTTGAGCATCTGGAAGTTCCGGGCGAGGATCCAGATCGGCAGGATCGACGCCACGACGGGCAGGAACTTCGTCGAGATGAAGAAGAACAGCACGTCGCGCCACTTCCCGACGGGCCGGATCGCGAGCGCGTAGGCGGCCGGGATCGCGAGCAGCATCACGATCACCGTCGACGTCAGCACGATCACCGCCGAGTTGGTGAACGCCTCGCTGAAGGACAGCAGCCCGCCGGCGCTCTCGGTCACCTCGCGGTAGCGGTCGAGGGTGGGCGTGAAGAACAGCTTCGGCGACGTGTTCGCGTCGTGCTCCTCCTTGAAGGAGTTCAGGACCATCCAGAACACGGGGAAGAAGAACAGCAGCGCGACCAGCCAGGCCAGCGCGCCGAGCGCCCGGTTGACCCACGGGTTCTCGCCGACGACCTTCGGCGTCGCTTCGCCACTCATGCGATGTCCTCCCCCTTCAGCAGCCCTGACAGGACCCGGAGCGCGACGGTCGCGATGCCGATCGACGCGATCACGACGACGATGCTGTACGACGAAGCCTGGCCGAACTCCCACCCGCCGCCGATCGACTTCTGGAACACGAAGTAGGGCACGTTGGTCGATCCCGGGCCGCCGCCCGTCATGACCGCGATGTGGTCGTAGACCTGGATCAGGTAGATCGTGCCGAGCAGGATCCCGAGCTCCATGTACGGCCGCAGGTGCCGGAGCGTGAGCTGGCGGAAGATCCCCAGCGGGTTCGCGCCGTCGACCTTGGCGGCCTCCACCACGTCGCTCGGCTGGCTCTGCAGGCCGGCCAGCATGATCAGCATCATGAACGGGGTCCACTGCCAGATCAGGACGATCACGATCGACAGCAGCGGGTAGCGCGAGACGAACTCGACCGGCGAGCCTCCGAGCTTCTCGATCACCCAGTTCAGGACGCCGTAGAGCCCGTGGAACATCTGGTTCTTCCAGATCAGCCCGATCACGACCGGCATCAGCAGGAACGGGGTGATGAGCAGGGTCCGGACGATGCCCTGCCCGAAGAACTTGCGGTCCAGGAGGATCGCGAACGCCGTCCCGAGCACGATCGCGCCGAGCACCGGGAAGACCGTCATCTGCACGCTGACCCAGATCGCGTCCCGGAAGAACTTGTCGTCGAACAGGCCCGTGTAGTTGTCGATCCCGACGAACTCACGCGGCCCCGGCGGAACCACCTTCCAGTCCGTGAGGCTGTAGTAGATGCTCATCACGAACGGGACCTGCGTGAGCAGGATCATGAAGAGCAGGGCCGGCAGCAGCGGCAGCC
>DASUVU010000375.1:0-2684 GCA_036378815.1 Agromyces sp.
CCCCGCCGCGGCCGTCGTCGCTGATCTCTACGCGCGCGACACCGCGCTCGTCGGTCACGACGATGCGGCACCGCGACGCGCGCGAGTGCCGCAGAACGTTGGTGGTCCCCTCGCGCACGACCCAGCCGAGCAGGGTGTCGACCGGGCCGGCGAGCGGGTGCGGCGGCACGGCGACCTCCAGGTCGATCCCGGCGGCGTCGAGCGCGGATCGGGCCGCCTCCAGTTCGTCGGCGAGCCGCACCGATCGGTACCCGGTCACGGCGTCCCGCACGTCGGCGAGGGCGCGCCGCCCGATCGACTCGACATCCGCGGCGTGCGAGCGGGCGGCATCCGGATCCGAGTCCACCAGCCTCCGGATCGCCTCGGCCTTGACGACGATGACCGAGAGCGTGTGCCCCAGCAGGTCGTGCAGGTCGCGCGCGAACCGGAGCCGCTCCGCGCTCACCGCTGCGTCGGCGAGTCGTTCCCTCGTGCGTCGGAGCTGGGCGACGACGTCGACCAGGTACCGGACGACGAACGTGCCTGCGCCAGCGACGAACGTCGAGAACCCCAGGAACATCGCGGCATCGAGCGACGACCGTTCGAGGCCGGTGGCGATGCCGGCGCTGATGGCCGCGGCGGAGACGAACGCCAGCGCCCAGTGTCGACGCAGTGCCACGGCGGCGCCGATCGCGATGAGCGGGTAGAGGAACTCCTCATCGGTTCGCCACGCGAAGACGTACGCCGTCGCGAGCACGGTGAAGAGCGCGAACACGACCTCCGAACGCCAACGCGGTCGGCCCCACGGCCGGTACGGCATCACGACGGCGATCGTGAACCCGGCGCCGAGCACGACGAGCGCGGCGAGTCGCATCCAGTCCGCGGTGGCAACGGCATCCACCAGAGGACCGAGGAGGAGGAACGGCGCCCACACGAGCGCGAACCACGGCCCGGGGCGGCGGGTGATCCGGGAGAGCACCGGATCGAACTCGGCGCGGCGGTCGTGCACCTGTTCGGTGCGAGTCAACTGGTCTATCTGCATGGAATCCTCCCGATCAGTTCGTGAGGCGGTCGAGTCGTGCGGCCGATCAGTTCGTGCGGGGGCGATGCGATCGAGGCATGGTGAGCCCGAAGATGAGCGTGATCCCGACCACGACGTGCATCGTGACCAGGCTCACCAGCGTCGCAGCCGACGCCCCCATCGACACGGGCCCCGTGAGCGACAGGGCGAGCACGGCCCAGCCTACGACGAGCCACGCGTGCCGCCCGCGGTGGAAGAACCGCTCGAGCAGCGCGAGGAGCGCCCATGCGAGCGCGCCCGGCACCAGCGCGGCGACGCCGACCATGAGCGGCGTGATCGTCACGGTTGCGGGCGACGCGCCGACGGTGAGGTCGATCCCGAGGATCGGCGCGCTCACCGCCCAGACGAGGAGCCCCGCTAGCGCGGCCGCCACGAGCGTGAGGGCCCGGGTGCGCCGACGATGCAGCGGGGGAGCGACGGATGCCGCGGCATCCGTCATCGCAGGCGAGGTGTCGGTGATCGTGGAATCATTCATGTCCACGACGCTACGGAGGGCCCCGCCGACGAAGCAGGTGCCGATGTCCCCGGATCGGCAGGACGAATGTCACCGTCCGAAGCGGGCTGCTTCGAGGCCCCGGGATGCCGCTGGCGTAGCGTTGTGGCATGCCCGACCGCAGCCCCGGAGTCACGGTTCCGGGGTCGACGGCCGCGGTTGGCGAGGTGCCGGGCGGCTTCCCCGGAGCGGCGCTCGCGGCGCGGGACGTGACCTCTCGGCGCTGGCTCGCCGTGTTCCGTCTCGGGATAGCGGCGCTCGAGATCGTCGCCATCCTCGGCAACTACGAGTACGTGCTCGGTTTCCGCACCTTCGCGACCGACAACTTCTTCAGCTACTTCACCGTGCAGTCGGCGATGGCGGCAGTCGTCGTCCTGCTCATCGCCGCCGTGTTCGCGCTCGTCGCCCCTCGGGATCCGGCCTGGCTCGGCATCGTGCGCACGCTGGTCACGGTGTACGTGCTCGTGTCGGGCATCGTGTTCGGGATCATCGTGGCGCAGGCCTCGACGCGTGACTATCGCGTCGACGTGCCCTGGTCGGACACGCTGCTGCACTTCGTCGTGCCGGCGCTCGCGGCGATCGCCTGGACCACCGACAGCGTGATCGCCGTGAACCCGCGGGTGCCCTGGTCGACGGTGGCCTGGGCGCTCGTCTACCCGGCCGCCTGGCTCGTCTACACGCTCATCCGCGGCGCCGATGTCGGGTGGTATCCGTACTTCTTCCTCGACGAGTCGCAGGTGGACGGCTACCTCGGCGTGGTGCTCTACTGCCTGCTGGTGCTCGCGATCTTCGTCGTGTTGACCGGGGTGCTGGTCATCGTGAACCACGCACTCGCGAGCCGGAAGGAGCGGATCCGAGCGCGCCACGCGGCGACCGCGTCGAGCTGAGGACCGGTCGGTCAGTCCACCTCATCGTCCGCTCCTTCGGGGTTCGAGTCGGACGAATACGGCACCAGCCCCGCGAGCACGGCCTCCCGGAAGGCATCGTCGTCGAGCGCCTCGAGCCGCTGGGCGGCGCCCGCCGCGATGAGCCCCAGAAGCACCGGGGCGTCGTCGGTCGCGGAGCCGACGTCGAACCAGACGCCGACGTCGGGTGTCGTGCCGACGAGCGTCAGCACGTTGGCATCGGCCA
>DASUVU010000376.1:0-4499 GCA_036378815.1 Agromyces sp.
CATTCTGCGGCATCGCACCGACACCCGCAGTTGGCAGTCGGGACACACTTCAACGATTTCCTGCCACCCGGGCGGCCGAAGCACGCTCAGCGAGGACGCACGTTCGACGTCGCCGCCTCCCGGTCGATGAAATTCGTCAGCTCGCCGATCGACGTCATGAGCGGCGCCGGGAACACCACCAAGGTGTTCTTGTCCACACCGACCTCCACGATGCTCTGCAGGGTGCGAAGCTGCAGTGCGAGCGGATGCGACATCATCGTGTCCGAGGCGGCGCCGAGCTGGGCGGCTGCCATCGCCTCGCCCTCGGCGGCGATGATCTTCGCCCGCTTCTCGCGCTCGGCCTCGGCCTGCCGCGCCATCGCGCGCTTCATGGAGTCGGGCAGCAGGATGTCCTTCAGCTCCACGAGCGTCACTTCGACGCCCCACTCGGCCGTGGTCACGTCGAGGATCTCGCGGATGTTCGCATTCAGCGTGGCGGTGTCGGAAAGCGCTTCGTCGAGGTGATGCTGCCCGACCACCTTTCGCAACGTGGTCTGGGCGATCTGGTCGATCGCCGACTGCACGTTCTCGATCGCGATCACCGACTTCACCGCGTCGACCACCCGGAAGTAGGCGACCGCCGAGACGCCGACGCTCACGTTGTCGCGCGTGATGATGCCCTGCGACTGGATCGGCAACGTGACGATGCGGAACGACACCTTCGTCATCTGGTCGACGACGGGAATGATGAAGCGGATGCCGGGATCGCGCACGTTGTGCAGCCGGCCGAACCGGAGCACCACTCCGCGCTCGTACTGCTTCACGATCTTGATCGACATGAAGAGCAGCACGATGCCGACGATGCCGACGATGATCAGCGTGACCCAGAGCCAGATCATGGGACTCATCTCCTCGGCGCCGGTGACGTGCCGCGCGCCGCTCCTCCCATTCTCCCCCGCGGCGAGTCGCCCCGGCCGGGTTACGCGACGAGCGCGTTCACAGCCGAGCCAGCGCCTCGTCGATGTCGGTGAGCAGGTCGTCGACAGCCTCGATGCCGACCGAGAGCCGCACGATCGATTCGGGCACCTCCGCTTCGGTGCCCTTCACCGACGCGTGCGTCATCTCCGAGGGGTAGTTCACGAGCGACTCGACGCCGCCGAGCGACTCGGCGAGCTGGAACAGCCGGGTCGACTCCGCGAACCGCCGCGCCGCCGCCGCACCGCCCGCGAGGTCGATCGACACCATGCCGCCGAAGGCCGACATCTGCCGGGCCGCGAGCTCGTGCCCGGGGTGCGTCTCGAGTCCGGGGTACAGCACACGCGCAACGCCTGCGTGCCCCACCATGCGCTGCGCGATCGCCATCGCGTTCTCGCTGTGCCGCTGCATCCGGATGCCCAGCGTCTTGATGCCCCGCGACGTGAGGAACGCGTCGAACGGACTCGACACCGCACCCGCGGCGAACTGGGTGAACCCGACGCGCTCGGCGAGCTCCTCCTGCCCCGCCGCGAACACGAGCGCGCCGCCGATCACGTCGGAGTGCCCGCCGAGGTACTTCGTCGTGGAGTGCACGACGACCTGGCCGCCCAGCGCGATCGGCTGCTGCAGCGCGGGCGACGCGAAGGTGTTGTCGACCACCACGAGCGCGCCGGCCTCGTCGCCGAGCTCGGCGAGCGCCGCGACATCCGAGATCTTCATCAGCGGATTCGAGGGCGTCTCGACCCAGAGCACCTTCGTGGTGCCCAGCTCGATCGCGTCACGAACGGCGTCGAGGTCGCTCGTGTCGACGGTCGTGTGCCGCACGCCCCAGTCGCCGAAGATCCGGCGGATCAGCCGGTGCGTGCCGCCGTACACGTCGTTGCCGATCACGACGTGGTCGCCTGGCGTGAGCACCGTGCGCAGCAGCGCGTCCTCTGCGGCGAGGCCCGAGGCGAAGGACAGGCCCCGGATGCCGCCCTCCAACGCCGCGAGCTGGGCCTCGAGCCCCGTGCGTGTCGGGTTCCCGCCGCGCGAGTACTCGTACCCGTTGCGGAGGCCGCCGATACCGTCCTGCACGTACGTGGACGTGAGGTACACGGGCGGGATGACCGCACCCGTGGTGGGGTCGAACGCCTGGCCCGCGTGGATGGCGCGGGTGTCGAAGCGTGCGTCGTTCGTGTTCATGGAGTGGGACTTCCTTGGTGTCGGATCGAGTCGAAGCAGATCGTGCGGTCAGCTCGACAGGTACGTCAGCAGGTCGGAGCGGGTGATCACGCCGAGGGCCTTGCCGCCGTCGGTCACGAGCATCGCCGACGCGTCGGTGAACGCGCTGCGGGCGGTGGCCACGGGCTCGGTCACGCCGATGAGCGGCAACGAGTCCCCGACGAATCCCGCCACCTGGTCGCTGAGCTTGACCTTGCCCGAGAAGACGAGCTCGAGCAGCTCCTGCTCGTGCAGCGCGCCGACGACCTCGCCGAGCACGACGGGCGGCTCCGCCGAGAGCACGAGCAACTGCGAGACGCCGGTCTCGGTCATCTTGTCGATCGCGTCGCGCACCGTGTCGTTCGGGTGCACGTAGACGAGCGGGGGCGTGCGGTCGGCCTTCGCGGCGAGCACCTCGGCGACCGTGTCGCCCTTCGGCGCGTTGCCGAAGCCGTACGCCCGCAGCCACTTGTCGTTGAAGATCTTGCCGAGGTACCCGCGCCCGCCGTCGGGAAGCAGCACCACGAACACGTCGTCAGGGCCGGCGGATTCCGCGGCCTTGAGCGCCGCGACCACGGCCATGCCGCTCGAGCCGCCGACGAGGATGCCCTCCTCGCGGGCAAGGCGTCGGGTCATCGCGATCGACTCCGCGTCGGATACGGCGATGATCTCGTGCGGCACCGCGGGGTCGTATGCCGTCGGCCAGAAGTCCTCCCCGACGCCCTCGACGAAGTACGGCCGGCCGGTGCCGCCCGAGTACACCGATCCCTCGGGGTCGGCGCCGATGATGCGGACCGCGTCGCCCGACACCTCGCGCAGGTACCGGCCCGTTCCGGTGATGGTGCCGCCCGTGCCGACGCCCGCGACGAAGTGCGTGACCTTGCCGTCGGTGTCGCGCCAGATCTCAGGGCCGGTGGTCTCGTAGTGCGAGCGCGGGCCGTTCTGGTTCGAGTACTGGTCGGGCTTGAACGCGCCGGGGATCTCGCGGGCAAGCCGGTCGGAGACGCCGTAGTACGACTCGGGGCTGTCGGGGGCGACGGCCGTCGGGGTGACGACGACCTCGGCGCCGTACGCGGTGAGCACGTTGCGCTTGTCCTCGCCGACCTTGTCGGGGCACACGAAGATGCACCGGTAGCCGCGCTGCTGCGCGACCAGTGCCAGGCCCACGCCCGTGTTGCCCGACGTGGGCTCCACGATCGTGCCGCCGGGCTTCAGCTTGCCCTCGCGCTCGGCCGCATCGATGATGCGCGCGGCGATGCGGTCCTTCGATGAGCCGCCCGGGTTGAAGTACTCGAGCTTCACCAGCACCGTGGCATCCGTCACCCCCTCGGTCACCCGGTTGAGCTTCACGAGCGGGGTGTCGCCGACGAGGTCGACGATGGATTCTGCGTACTTCATGGTGTCCTTCGGTTCTCGGCTCGTGCGCCGCGGAGGCCATGCGGCAGACGGGCGGCGGACGGTCGGGGCGAGCTGGGGTCGGGAGACGTCGGCGTCAGCGACAACACAGCGAGAGGACCACGGATCCACTCTAGTCACGCGGATGCCGCAGGCGCGACGAGCTCGGCATGCAGCACGTTCGACGGAAACGCCCGACACCGCGGATGCTGCACCGCGCCCCGTCCGGGCGCACTGAGTGTTCTCCCAGCGCATGCGTACGTATGATTGACGGAACAACCTTACGAGAGAGGCCTGCGCGTGAACGCGACCCCGCCCGTTCCCCCCAAGGTGAAGCAGCAGCAGAAGCAGCTGTCGATCAAGCAGCAGCGCGCCGCCGAGCGTGAGCGAAAGCTCGAGGAGTTCCGCAAGAAGGAGGCGCGCCGCCGCCGCAATCGGCTCATCGGCATCTGGAGCGCCGTGGTCGGTGCGGTCGCGATCGTCGGCCTGGTGATCACCACGGTCGTGCTGACGCCGCAGTCCGCCTCGTACACCGCCGGTGGCACCGGCGCGACCATCGAGGGCGTCGAGACGTTCGACAACAGCGCCGGCCACGTGCAGGGCATCGTCGACTACGCGCAGACGCCGCCCGCCGGGGGCGAGCACAACCCCGCCTGGCTGAACTGCGGCGTGTACGACCAGCCGGTGCCCAACGAGAACGCGGTGCACTCGATGGAGCACGGCGCCGTCTGGGTGACCTACGACCCGAGCCTCTCGGATGCCGCGCTCGAGACGCTCCGCTCGAAGCTGCCGTCGACCTACATCGTCCTGTCGCCGTTCGAGGGGCTGCCGTCCGACATCGTGCTGAGCGGCTGGAACAGCCAGCTGCAGGTCGACGACGCCGACGACCCGCGCATCGCGGAGTTCCTCGAGGAGTACTGGAAGAGCCAGAACGTGCCCGAGCCGGG
>DASUVU010000377.1:0-3065 GCA_036378815.1 Agromyces sp.
ATGCGCTCGGTGCCGGGGTTGGCGCGGAGGCCTTCGATGAGCTCGCGCACCTCCTTGGCGGGGTCTTCGGGCAGCGGCACGAACTCGGCGGTCTTGACGTACTCGACGGCGTACCGACCTGCACGCTTTCCGAAGACGTTGATGTCCAGGAGCGAGTTCGTTCCGAGGCGGTTCGAGCCGTGCACCGAGACGCAGGCGCATTCGCCGGCTGCGTACAGGCCCGGCACGACCGTGTCGTTGTCGCTCAGAACCTCGGCCTGGATGTTGGTCGGGATGCCGCCCATCGCGTAGTGGGCCGTCGGCATGACCGGCACGGGCTCGACGACGGGGTCGACCCCGAGGTACGTGCGGGCGAACTCGGTGATGTCGGGGAGCTTGGTCTCGAGCACCTCCGCACCGAGGTGCGTGCAGTCCAGGAGCACGTAGTCGCGGTGGGGTCCGGCGCCTCGTCCCTCGGCGACCTCCTGCACCATGCAGCGGCTCACGATGTCGCGGGGAGCGAGGTCCTTGATCGTGGGCGCGTAGCGCTCCATGAAACGCTCGCCCGAGGCGTTGCGCAGGATGGCGCCTTCTCCGCGGGCACCTTCCGTCAGCAGGATGCCGAGGCCGGCCAGGCCGGTCGGGTGGAACTGGAAGAATTCCATGTCCTCGAGCGGCAGGCCCTTGCGCCAGATGATCCCGACGCCGTCGCCCGTGAGGGTGTGGGCGTTTGAGGTCGTCTTGAAGATCTTGCCGAAGCCGCCCGTCGCGAAGATGACGGCCTTGGAGTGGAAGACGTGGAGGTCGCCCGTGGCGAGCTCGTAGGCGACGACGCCCGCGATCTCAGTCGTGCCGTCGTCCTTCTTCACCGTGATGAGGTCGAGCACGTAGAACTCGTTGAAGAAGTTGATGCCGAGCTTGACGCAGTTCTGGAACAGCGTCTGCAGGATCATGTGACCCGTGCGGTCGGCGGCGTAGCACGCGCGGCGCACGGGCGTCTTGCCGTGGTCAGCGGTGTGTCCGCCGAAGCGGCGCTGGTCGATCTTGCCCTCGGGCGTGCGGTTGAAAGGCAAGCCCATGTTCTCGAGGTCGATGACGGCGTCGATCGCCTCCTTGGCGAGGATCTCCGCGGCATCCTGGTCGACGAGGTAATCGCCGCCCTTGACCGTGTCGAACGTGTGCCACTCCCACGAGTCTTCTTCGACGTTGGCGAGTGCCGCCGCCATACCGCCCTGCGCGGCGCCCGTGTGCGAGCGCGTCGGGTAGAGCTTGCTGATGACGGCAGTACGGGCGCCGGGGCCGGCCTCGATGGCGGCGCGCATGCCGGCGCCTCCGGCGCCGACGATGACGATGTCGAACTCGTGGTAGTGGACGCCGTCCTTGACGACGGTGCCTGCGGTCTGGGTGCTCACGGTGCGGATGCCCTCTGGTTCTTCTTCGTCGTCACGTCATCGGTGCGGGCGCTCAGCGCGCTGCGCACATCTCGATGAGCCACTCGGTCTTGCTGGTCTCGATGCCGAGGCACGGGTCGAACGTGAAGACGACCAGCGTGCCGAGCAGGATGAGGAAGCCGGCGGAGAGCCAGAGCGCCCATACGAGTACCTTGCGTGTCGTGCTGTGGGTCACATAGTCGTTCACGATCGTGCGCATGCCGTTCGCACCGTGGATGAGTGCGAGCCACAGCATCAGTACGTCCCACCACTGCCAGAACGGCGTGGCGAACTTGCCCGCGATGAACGCGAAGTCGAGGCCGTGGATGCCTTCGCCCAGCATGAGGTTGACGAAGAGGTGCCCGAAGATGAGGACGACCAGCAGCACGCCCGAGACGCGCATGTAGATCCAGCCCCACTTCTCGAGGTTGGGACCGGAGCGGCGCGGTGCGGCGTGCGGAGCGCGGGGGTCGGCGATAGCGGTCATGTCAGTGGCCACCCTCTCCGAATCCGGCGAACGCGAGCATCAGGTGGCGCGGCGTGAAACCTGCCATCGTGATCGCCCACACGCCGATGACGCCCCACCAGAGCTGGCGCTGGTGGCGCGTTGCCCACGGCCAGATATCGACTGCGATGATGCGCAGGCCGTTGTAGGCGTGGTACGCGATCGCGGCGACCAGGACGACCTCGCCCAGTGCCATGACCGGGTTCTTGTACGTCCCGATGACGGCGTTGTAGGCCTCGGGGGAGAGGCGGATGAGTGCGGTGTCGAGCACGTGCACGAGGAGGAAGAAGAAGATGGCGATGCCCGTGATGCGGTGGAGCACCCACGACCACATGCCTTCGTGTCCTCGGTACAGAGTGCCTCGCGGAACTCTCGACGTGGTCTCGGTCACCGACAGTGGGACGCGGGCTGGTGCAGACACGGTCGTCCTCCCTGAATCGAACACGTGGTCCGCCGGAGCCTCGACTGCGAGGTCGAAGCAGCGGTACCGGCGTCACACGGACGCCTCGTCCATCTTATTCCCGGTCGAGACGGACGGGCGAGGAAGGCGAACCTAAGTGTCTTGATATCGAGAGATTTCTTCGCGGGTGCAAGAACGGCTGATCTTGCGGGCGGCCCCTCGCCGGGCCACTAGCCTGGGCAGCATGGCTGAGCCGATCGCAGATTTCTATGCTGTCATTCCCGCTGGTGGCATCGGGAGCCGGCTGTGGCCGCTCTCGCGTGCCGATGCCCCGAAGTTCCTCCATGACCTGACCGGGTCGGGCAACTCGTTGCTGCGCGACACGTGGGATCGCCTGGAGCCTCTGACGGGACCGGATCGGATCGCGGTCGTGACGGGACGCGCACACCGTGCTGCGGTCGAGGGTCAGCTTCCCGGGATCGCCGACCTCAACGTGTTCCTCGAGTCCGAGCCGCGGGACTCGACGGCCGCGATCGGTCTCGCCGCGGCGGTGCTGTCCCGCCGCGAGCCGGACGTCATCATCGGCGCGTTCGCGGCCGACCACGTCATCAAGGGCGCTCCGGTGTTCGAGTGGGCCGTGCAGCAGGCTGTCGCGGTGGCCCGTGAGGGATACATCTGCACGATCGGCATCGATCCGACCGAACCCGCCGTCGGGTTCGGATACATCGAACGCGGTGACGAGATCCTCGTC
>DASUVU010000378.1:0-6680 GCA_036378815.1 Agromyces sp.
AAGCAGCGGCGGCCGTCCTCACGAGGGGGCGGCACGCCGACGAACTCCGGGCGGCAGGACGCCGCCCGACGGCGGTCGTCGCCCGCGATCCGCGCGTCTCCGGTGAATTCCTGACGGCAGCCGTCTCGGCTGGGCTTGCGAGCTCCGGCGTCGACGTGCTCGATGCCGGCGTGCTCCCGACGCCCGCGACCGCATTCCTCATCGACTCCATCGGCGCCGACTTCGGCGTGATGATCTCGGCGTCGCACAATCCCGCACCCGACAACGGCATCAAGTTCTTCTCGTTCGGCGGTACGAAGCTGCCCGACGTGGTCGAGGATCGCATCGAGGCGTTCCTGACCCGCGAGAAGCTGGCGCCGATCGGCGGTGGCGTCGGACGCATCCGTCGCTTCGCCGACGCCGAGGACCGCTACGTCGTGCACCTGCTCGGCACGCTGCCGCACCTCCTCGACGGCCTCCACGTGGTGCTCGACTGCGCGAACGGTGCCGCGGCGGGCGTCTCGCCCGAGACGTTCCGCAACGCCGGCGCCAGGGTGACCGTCATCGGCGCCGACCCCGACGGCCTCAACATCAACGACGGCGTCGGGTCGACGCACCTCGAGCTGCTGCAGGCCGCCGTGCTCGAGCACGGCGCCGACCTCGGCATCGCCCACGACGGCGACGCCGATCGCTGCCTCGCGGTCGATGCCGAGGGCAACGTGGTCGACGGAGACCGGATCATGGCGATCCTCGCCGTGTCGATGCACGAGCGCGGCGCGCTCACCGACGACACGCTCGTCGTCACGGTCATGTCGAACCTGGGCCTGCGTCGCGCCATGGCCGAGCGCGGCATCCGCGTGGTCGAGACCAAAGTGGGCGACCGCTACGTGCTGGAGGCGCTCGCGGCCGAGGGCCTCGCGCTCGGCGGCGAGCAGTCCGGACACGTCATCATGACGGAGTATGCGACGACCGGTGACGGCGTGCTCACCGGCCTGCACCTCGCGGCCGAGATGGCCCGGACGGGCAAGACGCTCGCCGAGCTCGCGTCGGTGATGACGGTCTACCCGCAGGTGCTCGTGAACGTGCGCGACATCGACCACCATGCCCTCGGCGACGACGACGAGATCGCCGCTGCGGTGGCCGCGGTCGAGGCCGAGCTGGGCGACTCCGGCCGGGTGCTCCTGCGCCCCTCGGGCACCGAGCCGATGGTTCGGGTCATGGTCGAGGCATCCGATCAGGAGACCGCTGAGCGGCACGCCGAGTCGCTGGCCGCCGTGGTCCGCGAGCGGCTCTCGCGCTGACCCGTGTCGAGTCGCCCGATTCCGGGCATATTCGGGGGCGAGTCGATGAGCTGACGGGCGGATGCCGCGACGTCGCGCCGTGGCATCCGGTTCGTCACCCAACGCGAGGAGATCGGCGATTTCGAGGGCGGTTGAGGCGCTCGCCCATCCTCGGAACTGCGGTTCTCCTCGCGTGTGCGCAGCAGGCAGGGCGCGCCGATCAGCTCAGAGCTTGCGCAGCAGCACGCTCGACACGGTGTGGTCGGCGCTCTTGCGCAGCACGAGGGAGGCGCGCGACCTCGTCGGCCGGATGTTCTGCAGCAGGTTCGGTTCATTGATCGAGTGCCAGATCTGGCGGGCTCGCTGTCGCGCCTCGTCGTCGGTGAAGCTCGCGTAGCGGTGGAAGTACGAGCGCGGGTTCGAGAAGGCGCCGCGCTGCAGCTTCAGGAACCGCTCCTCGTACCACCTCGCGATGTCGCTCGTGCGCGCGTCGACGTAGATCGAGAAGTCGAAGAGGTCGCTGACAGCCAGGCGGTGACCCGGGCCGGGCGGCTGCAGCACGTTGAGTCCCTCGATGATCAGCACGTCGGGCCGGCGCAGCGTGATCTGCGCGTCGGGGACGATGTCGTAGGCGAGGTGGGAGTAGAACGGTGCGCGAACCTCGGCGGCGCCGGCCTTCACCTCGCTGACGAAGCGGAGCAGCGCCCTGCGGTCGTACGACTCGGGGAAGCCCTTGCGCTCCATCAGGCCGCGGCGCTCGAGTTCCGCGTTGGGGAAGAGGAAGCCATCGGTGGTGACGAGCTCGACCCGCGGCGTGTGCTCCCACCTGGCGAGGAGTTCGCGGAGCAGGCGCGCGATCGTCGACTTGCCGACCGCCACCGAGCCGGCGACCCCGATCACGAAGGGCGTCGCCTCGAACCGCTCGCGGAGGAACTCGCTCGTCACGTTGCGAAGGGCCTTGGTGCCGCCCACGTAGAGGTTCAGGAGGCGGCTCAACGGCAGGTAGACCTCGGCCACCTCCTGCAGGTCGAGCGGCTCACCCAGGCCGCGCAGCTGCACGATCTCGGTCTCGCGGAGCGGGGACGGCATCGACGGGGCGAGGGCTGCCCAGTCGGCCCGGCTGAGTTCGATGAACGGCGAGATCTGCGCGACGTGGGACGACGGGCTCTGCGGATCCAGCACCGTGCCAGTCTAGTGTTCGGGCCGGATGGGCCCTGCGGGCGAAGGGGTAGGCCCTGCAGGCGACGGGGCATGCGGCTGTCGCCCAGTCGCGCGACACTAGAATCGCCTCCATGTGTGGAATCGTCGGATACGTCGGAGAGCGCAACAGCCTCGACGTGCTCATGGGAGGCCTTCGTCGCCTCGAATATCGCGGATACGACTCGGCTGGAGTCGCGATCGTCGACGACGACGGCGTCATCGAGACGGCCAAGCGCGCCGGCAAGCTCCAGGTGCTGGCCGACGACCTCGAGGCATCCCCCCTGCACGCCGGCTCGACCGGAATCGGGCACACGCGCTGGGCGACGCACGGGGGTCCCACCGACCGCAATGCGCACCCGCACCTCGGCGACGAGGGCCGGCTGGCGCTCATCCACAACGGCATCATCGAGAACTTCGCCGAGCTGAAGGACGAACTGCTCGCCGAGGGCTACTCCTTCGAGAGCGAGACCGACACCGAGGTGGCCGCCGTGCTCCTCGGGCGCGAGTACCGCCGCACCGGCGACCTTCCCGAGGCGTTCCGCGACACGGTGTCGCGACTCGACGGCGCCTTCACCCTGCTCGCCGTGCACCGCGACCAGCCCGGAGTCGTCGTCGGTGCACGTCGCAACTCGCCCCTCGTCATCGGACTCGGTGACGGAGAGAACTTCCTCGGGTCGGATGTCGCGGCGTTCGTCGAGTACACCAAGCGTGCCGTCGCGATCGGCCAGGACCAGATCGTCACGATCACCGCCGACGAGGTCGCGGTGACCGACTTCGACGGACGGCCCGTGGAGGTCGAGCCGTTCGAGGTCGCGTGGGACGCATCCGCCGCCGAGAAGGGCGGCTGGTCCTCGTTCATGCGCAAGGAGGTCTCTGAGCAGCCCGAGGCCGTCTCGAACACGCTGCTCGGCCGCGTGGTCGACGGCCAGGTCGTGATCCCCGAGCTCGCAGCGTTCGGCGACGACGAGCTCCGCGGCATCCGTCGCATCACCGTGGTGGCGTGCGGCACCGCCGCGTACGCCGGCATGGTCGCGAAGTACGCCATCGAGCAGTGGGCACGCGTGCCCGTCGAGGTCGAGCTCAGCCACGAGTTCCGCTATCGCGAGCCCGTGCTCGGCGACGACACCCTCGTCGTCTCGATCAGCCAGTCCGGTGAGACCATGGACACGCTGATGGCCGTCAAGTACGCACGTGAGCACGGCGCACGCACGATCTCGATCTGCAACACGCAGGGCGCGACGATTCCTCGCGAGTCCGATGCGGTCGTCTACACGCACGCCGGCCCCGAGGTCGCCGTGGCGTCGACGAAGGCGTTCGTCGCCCAGATCGCCGCGCTGTACCTCTTCGGGCTGCACCTCGCGCGGGTCCGCGGCACGCTCGACGCCGATCAGCTGGCCGAGCAGCTCCGCGAGCTGCAGGCGGTGCCCGAGAAGCTCTCCACGGTGCTCGAGCAGGCCGAGCGCGTCGAGCAGCTGGCGCGATGGATGGCCGACACGCGCGCGGTGCTCTTCCTCGGCCGTCACGTGGGCTACCCCATCGCACTGGAGGGGGCGCTGAAGCTCAAGGAGCTCGCGTACATCCACGCCGAGGGCTTCGCCGCGGGCGAGCTGAAGCACGGCCCGATCGCGCTCATCGAGCCGGGCCAGCCCGTGTTCGTCGTCGTGCCGAGCCCTCGCGGGTCCGCGAACCTGCACCCGAAGGTCGTCTCGAACATCCAGGAGATCCGTGCGCGGGGCGCGCGGGTCATCGCGATCGCCGAGGCGGGGGATGCCGCGGTGCTCCCGTTCGCCGACGAGGTCATCCGGATCCCGCTCGCCGCTCCGCTCTTCGAGCCCCTGCTCGCGGTCGTGCCGCTGCAGGTGTTCGCCATGGAGCTCGCGCAGGCGAAGGGCCTCGACGTGGACCAGCCGCGCAACCTCGCGAAGTCCGTGACGGTGGAGTGACGAAGGGGCGGGCGACGCCGTGATCGTGGGGATCGGCATCGACGTGGTCGATATCGTGCGCTTCGAGCGCTCGATCGCTCGCACGCCCGCGCTCGTCGACCGGCTGTTCGCTGAGAGCGAACGCGGGCGGCCGGCCCGGTCCCTCGCGGCCCGGTTCGCCGCGAAGGAGTCCCTCATCAAGGCCCTGGGCGGCCATGCGATCATCCGGTGGCACGAGATGCAGGTGGTGCAGGACGCCGAGGGCAACCCCGATTTCGAGCTGTCGGGAGGCCTCGCCGAACACGTCCGCTTGCTCGGCATCCGGCATGTGCATCTCTCCATGAGCCACGACGCCGGCATCGCGAGCGCATTCGTCGTGCTCGAGACCGAACGGTTCCCATCGTGAGCGAGTCGGCGCCGAACACGGCATCCGGCCACACCTCACATGCGGGCTCCCGGCCGTTCCGTGAGGCGGTCGTCGACCTCGACGCCATCCGCGGGAACGTCGCGGCGCTCACGGAGCAGGTCGCACCGGCCCGCACGATGGCCGTCGTGAAGGCCGACGCCTACGGCCACGGTGCTGTCCCGGTCGCGCGGGCGGCGCTCGCCGGCGGGGCCGCGTGGCTGGGCGTCGCCGACCTCGACGAGGCGGTGGCGCTTCGCGACGCGGGCATCGAGGCGCCGATCCTCGCGTGGCTGCACGACCCCGACGCGACCTTCGCGCGGGCGATCTCACGCGAGGTCGAACTCGGCGTCTCGTCGATCGGGCAGCTGCGGTCGGTTGCGGGGGCCGCGGCATCCGCCGGCCATCGCGCCACCGTGCACCTGAAGATCGACACCGGCCTGAGCCGCAACGGCATCGCACCCGAGGACTGGGCCGACGCCGTCGGCGCCGCGGCGCGGTTCGAGCGCGACGGCGACCTGATCGTCCGCGGCGTGTTCACCCACCTCGCGAACACCTCCGACGAGGAGGACGCCGCGCAGCTCGCCGCGTTCACGCGGGCCTTCGCGGCGGCGACGGAGGCTGGGCTGAACCCCGAGGTGCGGCATGTCGCGTCGACCGCGGCGGCGGTCCGTCACCCCGAGGCGCGCCTCGACCTGGTCCGACTCGGCATCGGATGCTACGGCGTCTCGCCGTTCGGCGACGGCACGACCGCGGCCGACCTCGGGCTCCGGCCCGCGATGACCCTGCGTGCGCGCGTTGCCGCGGTGCGGCGCATCGCCCCCGGAACCGGGGTCTCGTACGGGCACGCGTGGCGGGCGGACCATCCGACGACCCTGGCGCTCGTGCCCCTCGGCTACGCCGACGGCGTGCCGCGGCAGGCGTCGGACCGTGCGGAGGTCTGGCTCGCCGGGGTGCGTCGACGAGTCGTCGGCCGCATCGCGATGGACCAGTTCGTCGTCGACGTCGGCGACGACCCCGTGGCCGTGGGCGATGAGGTCGTGCTCTTCGGCGATCCGGCGACGGGAGCGCCGACCGCCGACGAGTGGGGCGCGGCGGCCGACACGATCGGCTACGAGATCGTCACGCGTATCGGCCCGCGCGTGCCGCGCACGTACGTCGGCGGCGACGGGTGATGCGGCGCGAGGTACCGGGCACGGCCGAGATGGAGGCCTTCGGG
This sequence comes from Agromyces sp., assembly GCA_036378815.1. GTDB lineage: Bacteria > Actinomycetota > Actinomycetes > Actinomycetales > Microbacteriaceae > Agromyces. Next base: position 6,004 of record DASUVU010000378.1, read on the forward strand.
CGCGAGCTGGGGGCCCAGTTGCGGGCCGGCGACCTGGTCGTGCTCACGGGTCCACTCGGCGCCGGCAAGACGACGCTGACCCGCGGGATCGGCGAGGGCATGCGCGTGCGGGGTCCGGTGCAGAGTCCGACGTTCGTGCTCGCACGCACCCATCCGAGTCTCGCGGGCGGGCCGCCGCTCGTGCACGTCGACGCGTACCGCCTCGGCGACGCGATGCTCCTCGACGACCTCGACCTCGACTTCGACCACTCCGTCGTGGTCGTGGAGTGGGGCGCGGGCCTCGTCGACGACGTCGGCGAATCGCGGCTCGAGATCGTCATCGAGCGGCCCAGGGGCGGGCATGACGCGACGATGACGGATGCCGCGGACGCGGACGAGCTCGGCGGCGACGAGCCGCGCGTGCTCGAGCTGCGCGGCTACGGCCCCCGCTGGGCCGGGAGCCGCTACTCCGCCGCCCAGTAGGCTGGATCCATGCTCCTCGCGATCGACACGTCGACGGGCACGAGTGTCTCCGTCGTCGATCACGACATGTCCAGCGGTGAGCTGCGTTGCCTCGCCGAGACCGGCACCGACGACACGATGCGCCACGCCGAGGTGATCGGCGGATTCATCCGCGATGCGCTCGCCGAGGCCGGTGTGCGGCCGGCACGACTGTCCGCCGTCGCGGCCGGCATGGG
>DASUVU010000379.1:0-3787 GCA_036378815.1 Agromyces sp.
GACCTCGTTCACCGGCCATGAGAGCGAGGTTCCCGGCTTCGGAGCGGCGGGCGGCTCGGTCGGGGCAACCCACTCCTCGGGTGTCGCCGTGGCTGCCTGGTCGCGCAGTGCGATCGGCCAGTTCGTCATCTGAGCGCCGAACCGGGGGTCGGAGAGCCGTTCGAATGCTTCCTGTTCACTGACGATGTCGTATTCGCCCAGCTCGACCAGTTCGGCGAGCGAGCCATACGCCATGAACACGCCATCCGTGGTGAGCTCGAGCGTCCAGGGCTGGTCGATGCGCTGGCCGTCGACGACCGGCCAGGCCTGGGCCATCCGCGTCGCGGATCCCTTCCACGTGTCCGAGGCGTACTCGAACGCCTCGGGATCGCGTCCGGTCGACGCGATGAGCGAGCGGAGCGCGTCGATCGCCGCCTCCTCGCTCGGCAGGTCACCCGTCGGCTCGCAGGGCCCGACGACATCGGTGCCCTCCATGCACTGCCACGGGTTGATCTGCGAGTTCGAGTACGAGAAGCTCAGCATTCCGTCGAGGCCGACGGAGAGATTCGGTCCGGTGCCGTCCTGCGAACCGACCAGCCACATACCGTTCTGCAACACGGGCACGCCTTCCACACCGAGCGCCGCAGCGAGCTCCGAGACCGTCTCCTCGTTCGAGGCGGCGCGGGCATCGAAAGCGAATCCCCGGGCCGTGCCCTCGGTCGTGGAGAGACCCGACGAGCTGAAGCTGTTGCGACCGAACGCGTAGGGGTACATCATGTCGGCGCCACCCGAACCCGGCACGGTCGACGCGCCCATCGACCGATCGTTCGGCATCATGCCCTCGCCGGTCGTCTGGCCCTCGACACCGCCCTGCATGGGGATGGGCGGGGCGGCACCGTCGGCGACGGTCGTGTCGCCGCCCGTCGCCGGCCCGCCGGTCGTCGCCCCGACCGCGTATCCTGCACCACCGAAGATCGCGATGGACGCGGCGACCGCCGCGATCGGAAGCCAGCGGCTCCGTCGTCGGGCTCGCTCGGACGCGATGTCTGTCACGGGGGCTGCCGCCTGTGTCGCCGGTGCCGCGCTCGCCGACGATTCACTGCTCGTCCGTGCGAGGACTTCGTCGACGAAGCCGGCCCGAGGTTCGACACCGGCTGCCGGGTCGGCGGCACGCAGTCGTGCCACGGCATCCAGTTCGTTGTCGTCGTTCATCTCGATCGTCCTCCGTCGCAACGCGTCGCTCGGAACAGCGCTTCACTCACGGATATGTGTCGGGGCTCCGAAACCTTGCACGCAGCGCGGTGGTCAGAACGACATCCGTTCGCCCCACGCTTCCCGCAGTCGCTTGCGGGCGCGCGACAGCGCGGCATCCGCTCCAGACCGGGAAATCCCGAGCACCAGCGCGAGTTCGTCACCGTCGAGACCCTCCCACGCGTGCAGCAGCAGGATCCGACGGTCGCGCTCGCCGACCGCCGCGAGCGCACCTCGGAGTTCCGCATCGAACAGGGCACTCAGTTCGGGGTCGTCGGCGACGCGCGGCGAACCGGCCTCGGGCACCTCGTCAACGGGCAGGTCGACGATCTTCCGCCGATGGTTCGCGAGCGTGAAGCCGGCCGTGCGGTACAGCCACGGCAGCACGGCCTCGCGTGGCACGTCGTCGCGTCGGCGCCACGCGGTCGCGAACACGTCGGCAGCGAGGTCCTCGGCATCCTGGCGCGGCCCGCGACGGGCGAAGTACCGCACGAGCGCCGTCGAGTGCTCGCGCACGACCGCGGTGAACCATGCGAGGTCATCGGCGCTGTCGGATGACGCACCGGCACCGTCGGCCATCGCCACCTCCTCGATCGGGTCGACGTCAACTGCGGCGCTCGGAGTGCTCACGAAGAGAATGTGTCGCCGATGCCCCGAGTCTTGCACGCTCCTCGTCGTCTTTCGGAATGCGCACGAGCTGATCCGTCGGTCGGCCGTATGCCGCGCCGGACATGCGACGTGACGTACGGTGGCCGGATGCTCCGACGACTCGTGTCCCGTCTCTACTGGGCCTGCAGCCGTTGGACCCTTTCCAGCGAGCCGGCGCCCGTCCGCCCCACCGTGCTGATCGGTGCGCCCCACACGTCGAATTGGGACTTCGTGCTCATGCTCGGCATCGCCTGGCGCCTCGGCATCGACGTGCGCTGGCTCGGCAAGAAGAGCCTGTTCTCCGGATGGCGCGGGCCGGTCATGCGGGCACTCGGCGGCATCCCGGTCGATCGCTCCGACCCCGGCCGCGTGGTCGGCGAGGTCGTCGAGCGCGTTCGCGCCGGTGAGGTGTTCGGGCTCGTCGTGACGCCCGACGGCACCCGCGGCGCGAACGAGTACTGGAAGTCGGGCTTCTATCGCATCGCCCGTGAGTCGGGGATGCCCGTCACGCTCGGCTACGTCGACCGCACCACCATGACCACGGGCCTCGGCCCGACGTTCGAGCTCACGGGCGACGTGTCTGCCGACATGGATCGCATCCGCGCGTTCTACGCGGACAAGTCGGGCCTGCGTCCAGCGCTGCGCACCGAACCGCGCCTGCGGTCGGAGGACGCCCCCGACGGCTCGCGGACCGACTGACGCCGGAGTCGTATCCGAGCGGTCAAGCGGTCTCGGACTGCGAAGAGCCCCATCTCGCACTCAGGCCCGCTCGATGGGGAACCAGAGCTCACACGTCGCCGTGCTGAAGTCGGTGGCGCGGTCGAGCACTGAGACGATCGACGGACCAGGGCGCAGCCTCCACGGGTTGGAGGGGAACCACTCCGTCACGGACGCCGAATACGCCTCCTGCAGGGCCGCCGGATGCGAACCGGTGGTACGAAACACCACCCACTCCCCGGCGTCGACGTCGATCACGTCGAGGTCGTCGGGAACCTCGGCTTCGACGTCGACCGCCACGCCGTGCAGGTAGGTCAATTCACTGCCCTCGGCGTAGTCGGGGTCGACGTCGGTACTGACCTGCAGCAGCCCCGAGGGCTCGGTGGCGCTGAGCTGCTTGAGGCGCTCGTGCTCCGAGGCGGGCAGAGACCCGACATGACGCTGAATGTGCGGGTTGATCCCCTCGTGGATCAGGGGCACGCGGACGGCGTGGCCGATCAGACGGAAGGTGGGTCGCTCGATGATGCGGGCATCCATGGGGTTGCTCCCTTCGACGGTCAGGCGGAACCTGAGTAGCGGTTGACTCCGAAGGGGGCCGCCGTCACGGCGGACGTCGCCGTGGCTTGCGCCGTGCACGGCACGGAACGCTCGCCCGAAGGCCTCGGTCGAGCCGTATCCGTAACGTACGGCGATCGTGAGCAGGTCCTCGTCCCGGATCACGTCACCCGCGGCGACCGTCATTCGCCGCCGCCGCACATACTCGGACACCGGCATGCCGGCAAGCGAGGAGAACATGCGACGAGCGTGATAGCCCGTCGTTCCCATCGCAGCTGCGAGTTCGTCGATGTCGAGGTCTTCACCGAGTCGCTGCTCGATCTCGTCGACGAGGCGGTTGAGGATCTCGATCATGGTCGCTCCCTTCGCCTCCCACTCTCATCGTCGCAGGGGGCGCTCCGCCCGACTTCTCCGGTTCGATTCTGTCGGGTGGGCACCGCATGCACTCGCGAGCGCACAGCGTCCAGGCATACCGATCAGGCGGACTGATGTGCCGAACGCGTCCGCCGTTCAGCGCGCGCGAGCCGAAGCGCGGGCCGGACGCGCCTAGACGTTGAAGCGGAACTCGACCACGTCGCCGTCCTGCATGACGTAGTCCTTGCCCTCCATGCGGGCCTTGCCCTTGGCGCGGGCCTCG
>DASUVU010000380.1:0-2651 GCA_036378815.1 Agromyces sp.
GAGCTCACCGGCATCGGCGCGTCAACCTCGGTCGGCGGCGACGGCGGAGGCTTCTACACGAGGGCCGACTACCGCCGGATCGTCGACTACGCCTCGGCACGGTTCGTCACGATCGTGCCCGAGATCGACCTGCCCGGGCACACCAACGCGGCGCTGAGTGCCTATCCCGAGCTGAACTGCGATGGGCTCGCTCCCGCCCCCTACGAGGGCGTCGAGGTCGGCTTCTCATCGCTGTGCGCCTCGTCCGCCGCCGCCGAGGCGACGGATCGCTTCCTGGCCGATGTCACGCGCGAGGTCGCCGAGCTCACACCCGGCCCGTGGCTGCACCTCGGCGGCGACGAGTCGCTCTCGACCACGGCCGACGACTACCGCGACCTGGTGCGACGGATGACGCAGGCGGGCGCCGCCACCGGCAAGACGCTGATCGGCTGGCACGAGATGGGCGCGTCGCGCGATCTGCCGCACGGCACGGTCGGCCAGTACTGGAGCTTCGTCGAACCCGAGGAGGATGCGGCGGCCCTCACCCGCTCGTTCGTCGAACAGGGCGGGCAGGTGATCTTCTCGCCGGCCGACGTCGCCTACCTCGACATGAAGTACGTCGACGATCCGCAGACGGCGCTCGGTCACACGCTCGGCCAGGACTGGGCGAAGGGCCCGACGACCATCGACGAGGCGTACCTGTGGGAGCCGACGTCGATCGTGCCCGGCATCGGCGAAGCGGACATCCTCGGCGTCGAGGCACCGGTCTGGACCGAGACGATGACCACGATGTCCGACGTCGAGTTCATGGTGTTCCCGCGCATCACGGGGATCGCCGAGATCGCGTGGTCTCCGCGGCCGGCCGCGGGAGCCGCGCGCGACACGGAGGAGTTCTTCGCACGCGTCGCCGCCGTCGGGCGCCATCTCGACGAGCTGGGCATCGCGTACTACCCCGTGCGCGGCGTCACCTGGCGGTGAGGATGGCAGAGTGAGAACCGTGTCACCGAACCAGACGGCCGAAGCCGCACCACTCGGGCCGGGGGCGGCCGTGCTCGCCTTCGATGTCGGCGGCACCGACATGAAATCCGCGATCGTCGACGCCGAGGGGCGCGTCCTCGGGCTCCGCCGCACGCCGACTCCGCGCGATTCCGGCGACCCCGCCGGGGCCATCGTCGCGGCGCTCGCCGAGCTCGCGCGGCTCCACCGCTCCGAGGCTCCCGGCGTGCAGCCGATCTCGGCCGGCGTGAGCGTGCCGGGCCTCGTCGACGAGCGCGCCGGCGTCGGGATCTTCGCCTCCAACCTGGGCTGGCGCGACGCCCCCATCCGGGAACTCGCCGACCGCGCGCTGGGGCTCCCCGTCGCGTTCGGGCACGACGTGCGGGCGGCCGGCGATGCCGAGCACCGGCTGGGTGCGGCGCGCGGTCTCGGCGACGTGGTCGTGCTCGCCATCGGCACGGGAATCGCGGGATCGCTCGTGCTCGACGGGCGTCCGTATTCCGGCGGGGGCTTCGCCGGCGAGCTCGGCCACGCACTGAGCGATCCCGACGGAGACCCGTGCACGTGCGGGGCACGCGGATGCCTCGAGACCATCGCGTCGGCCGGGGCGATCGCGCGGCGCTACGCCGCGGCATCCGGCAACTCGGTCCCGGGCGCCCGCGAGGTGCTGGCCGCCGCGCAGTCGGGTGATGCCGATGCCGTGCGGATCTGGGACGACGCCGTGCGCGCCCTCGCAGAGGCGATCGCACGCCTGGTCGCGTCGATCGCCCCCGAGGCCGTCGTCATCGGTGGCGGGCTCGCACAGGCCGGCCCCGCGCTGTTCGAACCGCTCGGCGAGCGCCTCGATGGGCTCCTCAGCTTCCACCGCCGCCCGGCCCTCATCCGCGCCCGACTCGGCGACGACGCGGGCCTGCTCGGCACTGCGCTCGCGGCACGCGACCTGGCCGATCGATTCCCCGAGGAGGGCGCGCCATGACCGCGGCGACCACCGTCATCCACTCGGCCCTGCTCATCAGCGGCCGGGATGCGGTCGCCGACGCGTGGGTGCGCTTCGAGGGCGATCGGGTCGCCGCTCGGGGCACCGGCGACGCCTGGCGGCCCGGGCTGCCAGCGGGTGCCTCGGTCACGGATGCCGCGGGCCGTCACCTGGTGCCCGGATTCATCGACCTGCACTGCCACGGCGGAGGCGGTGCCTCGGTCGACGAGGGCGAGGATGCTATCGGCACGGCACTCGCCGTGCACGGCGCCCACGGCACCACGCGGAGCGTGCTCTCCCTCGTGACGGCGTCCGTCGACGAGCTGGCGGCGCAGCTGGAGCTCATCGCGCGCGTCGCGGCATCCGACGACCGGGTGCTCGGTGCGCACCTGGAGGGTCCGTTCCTCGACCACGAGTTCCGCGGCGCGCACGATGCGGCCCGGCTGCGAACGGCCGACGCGGCCTCGGTCGACCGGCTGCTCGACGCGTCCGGCGGGACGCTCCGGCAGGTCACGATCGCTCCCGAGCACCCCGGTGCCACCGAGGCGATCACGCGCTTCGTCGATTCCGGGGTCGCGGTGGCGGTCGGCCACACCGGCGCCGATTTCGCCACCGCACTCGCCGCGTTCGACTCGGGCGCCTCGATCCTGACACATGCGTTCAACGGCATGCGGGGCATCCACCACCGCGCGCCCGGCCC
>DASUVU010000381.1:0-3586 GCA_036378815.1 Agromyces sp.
CCGCGAGCCAGAGCTTCCGACGACCGCTCGTGTCGGAGCGTTGGCCGGTGATGGGTGCGAGCACGGCGATCAGCAGCCCGGCGATCGCGAGCGCCCACCCGAGTTGCGCCTCGACGGTGCCGGTCGGACCGAACGATTCGCTCGTGAGGTACACGGTGAAGACGAACGTCGTGACCACCGCGTTGAACGCGGCAGAGCCCCAGTCCCAGAGGCCCCAGGCGAGAATGCGCCCCTTGGGCACGCTCGCCTCGGGCGCGGCATCCGGTGCCTGCGAGTCTGGGACGTCGACGGTGCCGGCGGGCGGTGCGGGCGGCTCATGGGGGAAGGTCATGACGAAAGCCTCGTTCGTTCGAGTGAACGGAGGGTGAAGCCCGGACGGCCCGCCACTCCGCTGGATCGGCGCTGATCTCGCTGCACTGTAACGCAGCGGATGCCGCAGCGGAAGCGGCTCGCGGAGCGTGCGACCGAACGCCGTCAGCTCGCCAGGCGCACGTCGACGATGACCGCGGAATGGTCGGACGGGTGGAGCCCGTCGACCGCATCGTTCATGACGAACGCCGCATCGATGGTGACGTTCGATCCGCGTCGCACGAGCACGTGGTCGATGCGCCGATCGATCTCCTTCGTCGCCTCGAGCGGCGCGAACGGCACCGCCGAACTGAGTGAGACCGCCGCCGGGTCTCCGCCGCCGAGCTCCCAGGTGTCGTCGGCCACGTCGGTGAGCGGCGCGAACTCGGGCTGGGTCGCGTCGCAGTTGAGGTCGGCCAGCAGGAAGCGCGGCACCCCCGATTCGATGGTCAGCAGCTCGGACAGCAGCCGGGTCTGAGCCAGGTGGTCGTCGGCGTACGCGGGCTCCCACTCGGTCGCGGCCACGATCACCTCGAATGGCGTCTCGGGATGCTCGATGCGCGCCTCGATCGCGACGGGCGCGATCTGGCGATGGCTCACCGGAAGCTCATGGCGCCGGAGTCGAGCGATCGGGTAGCGGCTCACGAGACCGACGCCGAGCCGCACCCCCGCCTGCTCCGAGTGCTCTGGCGGTGCAGGTACGGGTGGAAGCGATGGAGCGGCGTAGGCGGCGTGCATCCCGAGCCATTCGGCGATGACGTGCGCCTGCGTCGTCTGCTCGGTACCCCAGCATTCCTGCAGTCCCAGGACGTCGGGCTGGAGGCGTTCGATCGTCGAGCGGATGCCGCGTTCTCGCGCTCGCCAGTCGGGTTCGAATCGCCACAGCACGTTCCAGGTGACCATGCGCATGGGGCAACGCTACGCCGCGGGCCGATCCGACGCGGCTCACACCGCCACCACGCCGACGAGATCGCCGAACAGCTCCTCGGGGTCGCACTCGAGCCGCTGCCTCGTGAACCATTCGCACACGTTCACGCAGTCGCGGTGCAGCAGTTCGAACCCCTGCGGGTTCGACACGAGGTCGACGACCTGGGGCAGGTCGATGGCCACGACCCGCCCCCGGTGCACGAGCAGGTTGTACGGCGAGAGGTCGCCGTGCGCGAGTCCGGCGGCCGCGAGGGTGTGCATGAAGTCCATCACCTGGTGGAACAGGTCGCGCAGCGTCGCGGCATCCGCCCGCACCTGCGCGAGGCGGGGTGCGGCCACGCGACCATCGCCGATGAACTCCATGAGCACCTCGGTGTCGTGCACCTGCACCGGATACGGCACGGGGGCTCCGAGTTGCGTGAGCCGGGTCAGCGCGTCGAACTCGGCGTACGCCCACTGCACCCGCGCGACCGAGCGGCCGAACGACGTGCCCTTCGCGACGGCGCGCACGTCACGGGTGCGGCGAAGTCCGCGCCCCTCGGTGTAGATCGCCGAGCGGTGGAAGTCCGAGTGCTCGCTCGCGCGATAGCGCTTGGCGGCGAGCAGCACGGCGTTGCCCGGAACGTCGGCCGCGGCATCCGGGATCGCCCGTTCGATGAGGTGCAGGTCGGCCTCCTTGCCGGTCTTCACGACGCCGAGCTCGGTGTCGATCGCCGCGGCCGAGGTCACGAGCCAGTCGGGTCGCGGGTCGGGGCCGCGTTCGGTCGGAATGGTCGCCGGCCACGTGGACCAGCGTTGGCCCTCACCAGGCTCGGTGGCCTGGAACGCGAGGGCGTCGGAGGCTGCGCCGACGGGCGCAGTCGAAGCGTCGCCGAGCGACAAGAGGAAGTTCACGGTGGTTCTCCGAGGTTGCGGAGGCCACCGGCGCGATTGCTAGCGGGCGGCCTCACAGGGAAGGGTGTCTGCGATGCGCACGACCATGACGACGTTCATGGTGCCCTCCCTTCGTCTCGGTGACGGATGCCGCGTGGCGCGGTCCGCAGGCGAGCATACGCGCTGCGCGCCGCCGTGTCCACGATCCGGGCTCGCGACTATCGTCGATGCATGCGCGAAGGCTCGACCGACGGGGCATCCACGACCGTGGTGCTCGTGGAGGGCGAGAGCGACCGGCTGGCCGTGGAGGCCCTCGCGGCTCGGTGGCGCCTCGACCTCCCGGCGTCACGGGTGGCGGTCGTGCCGATGGCCGGCGTGACGAACCTGCGCGCGCACCTGCTGGCCCTTCGGCGGGACCCGGCGCCCCGGCGCATCGTGGGGTTGTTCGATGCGCCAGAAGCCGCCCACGTCCGCCGCGCCCTGGTGGCGGCCGGGGTCGACGACGGCGGCGCCGACCTGGCATCGCTGGGGTTCTTCGCCTGCGACCCCGACCTGGAGGGGGAGCTGATCGCGGCGCTCGGCACCGCTCGCGTCGAGGCGCTCCTCGCCGAGCACGGCGAGCTCGCCCGGTTCCGAACGCTCCAGCAGCAGCCGTTCCAGCGTTCGCGGCCGGTCGACGCGCAACTGCGGAGGTTCATGGGCACGCACAGCGGCCGAAAGGCCCGATTCGCTCCGATCCTCGTGGCTGCGCTCGACGAGTCGCGCATCCCCCGGGCCCTCTCGTCAGTACTCAGGGCTGCGATCGCGCCCCCAGGTCAGCGGCCCGAGCAGACCCCGGCGCCGTAGACGCGCGGCTCAGAGCTTCGCGACGAGGCGGCCGACGACCTCGCCCCTGGCAAGCTTCTCGATGCCCTCGGGGATCTCGTCGAACGTGATCTCGGTGATGGTCGGGTTGAGGTCGCCCGTGGCGAGGAAGTCGTAGACGCCCTGGACGTCGTCCTTCGTGCCGCCGACGGACCCGACCAAGGTCACGGCCTTCGTGATGAGGTCACGCGTGTTGATGGTCGCCTCGAGCTTGCCCATGCCGACCTGCACCACGCGGCCGCCGGGCCGGACGACCTCGATCGCGTCGGCCGTCGTGACGCCGAAGCCCGCGAAGTCGACGATGACGTCGAGCCCCACGTCGGCGAAGTCCCTGATGCTCTTCTTCACGTCTTTCACGCCAGCGGCGCGCGCGTTCTCCCAGACCGCCTCGTTGATCTCGGCCACGTAGACGTCGGCGCCGGCGAGCACGGCGACCCGGGCTCCGATCTGGCCGAGGCCGCCGAACCCGATGATGCCGAGCTTCGTGCCCTTCCCGACCTGCCCATTGGCGATCACCGCGTGGTGCGAGGTCATGCCCGCGTCGGTGCCGGCGGCGCCGTACTCGAACGACACG